>NZ_JBAKFV010000003.1:232811-406967 GCF_036889365.1 Caulobacter sp. CCNWLW153 | reverse complement strand
CCACGTGACCGAAGTCCGCAAAGCACGCCCCGGACACCAGGCCCACATAGCCCGTGCCAATCATCGCTACGCGCATGTCATCCCCTGCTCAACAAGAGCCCCGCCCAGCCGGCGGCACAAAAACACCGAGTGATTTTAATTCGACATTCCTTGCCGAAGCGCAATCACGAACTGATGACTATTCAAAAGAAATTTTTATGTGGCCAAAGTTTGCACTTCACGACGACATCCCCACGAAAATTCGCGATCGACCGTCCGGGATCGGAACGCCCACCAAACTTGGCCATAAGGGGCATTAATCACCTTGACGGCGAAAAGAGCACGGTTCGAGCAAGAATTATACTTACCTTGACCGTAGAGGCGGCGCTCTATGCGGAAAATGCCGCCTGCCTTATCAAACACGCATTCGAACCGCCTACGGAACATGCTTAACAGGCCCGCCCCATGAGCTTCCTCGCCGCCTATCTGCGCGACCTGAAGCGCTCGCGGTTCTTCCTGCCCGGGGTGGGGATCGGCGCGCTGCTGGGCTTTGGCCTGTCGGCCGCGTGGTTCCAGACCACCCTGCCGCAGTGGCGGCCGACCGGCAGCGCCGCGGCCCGCACCGCCGTGAAACTCGAGGCCGCGCCCGGCGATCCCGTCCGACTGAAGCGCGGCTCGGTGATCGTCTGCGAGGGCGACAGCCTGACCTACGGCTTCAAGCGCTGGGGAGAATCGATTCCCGGCATCAACGGCTCGCCCTCGCCGCGCAGCCCCACGCCCTATCCGGAGACCCTGCGCGGCCTGCTGGGCGACCAGGTCACGGTGGTCAATCACGGCAAGCCCGGCGACCAGACGCTGGACGGCCTGACCCGCTGGGCCCGCGCGCCGACCGGCGACCTGACCATCATCATGTACGGCGCCAACGACGCCAAGGTGCGGGGCAAGCCCGGCGCGCTGGACGTCAGGGTCTATGCCAGCCTGCTGGAGGCCCTGGTCCGCCGCCGGCTCGACGACGGCGGCCAGGTCATCGTGCTGCTGCCCCCGCCGGCCTCGGCGCGCGACACCCAACCCCGGCTCGACCCGTTCCGCGAGGCCGCCGCGCAGGTGGCCGCCCGCACCGGGGTCAAGGCCGTCGACGCCGCCGACGCCCTGGCCGAAATCGGCGCGCCGCTGCAATACGACGGCCTGCACCTGAAAGACTCGGCCAACCTGGCCATCGCCCGCGCCCTGGCCGCGCAGATCCGCGTCGAATAGCCCCGCCCGCCGGCCGGCGATGCATCCTGAGGATGCTTGCGCGGGGAAAGGCGCGGGCCCAGCCTCGCTCGGCGAAGCTGGACGTTTTGCGATGGATGCCCTGCCGACGCCGCTTCACGCGTCCGACGGCGCCGCCCGCCTGCAGAGGCTGAACCGGCGGTTGGAAAGGCTGCGCGAACTGGCCGAGATCCAGGCGCTGCTGGCGGGCGCCGAGGTGGACGGCGAAGCCTTCATGCAGATCGTCGTCGACCGCGTGCAGCACCTGCTGGGCGGGCACGGCGCGGTCGTCGAGCTGGTCGACGGCGAGGACATGGTCTACCGCGCCGTCAGCGCCGGCTCCGAGGCGCACCTTGGCCTGCGCATCCCGCGCGCCGGCAGCCTGTCGGGCCTGTGCGTCGAGCAGGCCCGCATCCTGGTCTGCGAAGACAGCGAGCACGACGAACGGGTCGATCGCGAGGCCTGCCGCAGGGTGGGCCTGCGCTCGATGCTGTGCGCGCCGCTGTTCGACGGCGACCACGCCATCGGCGTGCTCAAGGCCATGGCCGGCGAGACCCGCGCCTTCGGCTACGAGGACGTCGAGCTGCTGCGCCACATGAGCCAGACCCTGGGCGCGGCGATCGCCAAGCGCGCCAGCTTCGGCGCCCTGCGCCGGCTGTTGCAGGAACGCACCGCCGCCTTCGAGCGCGTCGAGCGGCGCAATCACAGGCTGGCCCTGCTGACCGAGCAGCTGCGCGAGGCCAAGGCCGAGGCCGAAGCCGCCAACCGCGCCAAGTCCGACTTCCTGGCGGCCATGAGCCACGAGCTGCGCACGCCGCTGAACGGGCTGGTGGGTTTCGCCGAACTGCTGGCCCGCGACGACCTGGCGCCGGAGCAGCGAGGCGCCTATCGCGACTTCGTCCACGACGCCGCGCGCTCGCTGCTGACCATCGTCGACGACATCCTCGACCTGTCGCGGGTCGAGGCCGGCAAGCTCGACCTCCACGCCGGCGAGGTCGACCCGGTCCGCCTGGTGGAGAGCTGCGTGGCCATGGTCCGCCCGCAGGCGCAGGCCAAGGGCCTGGCGGTGACCACCCGGATAGTCGCGGGCGCGGAACGCCGCATCGCCGGCGACGCCAACCGCCTGCGCCAGGTGCTGCTGAACCTGCTGAACAACGCCGTGAAGTTCACCGGCGCCGGCGGCGTGACGGTGACGCTGGAGACGACAGGCCCGCCGGGCGCGCCGGCCTTGCGCTTCTCGGTGGCCGACACCGGCATGGGCGTGGCCGCCGAGGCCCGCGAGCGCCTGTTCCAGGCCTTCGGCCAGGCCGACGCCTCGATCCATCCGCGCTATGGCGGCGCCGGCCTTGGCCTGGCGATCTGCAAGCGGCTGGTCGAGGCCATGGGCGGGACGATCGGCTTCGACAGCGTCGAGGGCGAGGGCTCGACCTTCCGGTTCGAGATCCCCGCGACGTCCGCCGATCCCGCGAGTTCACCCGAGACCATCCCGGCCAAGACCCCTCCCTTACGCATCCTGGTGGTCGACGACAGCCGGGTGAACCGCGCCCTGGCCGAGGCCGTGCTGGGTTCGGCCGGACACCTGGTGACCGGCGTCGGCGACGGCGCCTCCGGCGTGGCGGCCGTTCGCGACGGGAGCTTCGACGTCGTGCTGATGGACGTGCGCATGCCGGGCATGGACGGCCTCGCGGCCACGCGCGCGATCCGCGCCCTGCCCCCGCCGGCCGGCGCGGCGCCGATCCTGGCCCTGACCGCCAACGCCCTGCCCTCCGAGATCGCCGCCTGCCTGGCCGCCGGCATGGACGGCCACGTGGCCAAGCCAATCGACATCGCCGCGCTGCTGGTCCAGGTCAAAGAGGCGGCGACGATCCGGCGAGGCGAGCGATAGAGTCCAACCTCCAGCGCCCGGCATGCAGCCCAGAGCCGGGAACCGCCGTCGACGGCCCATGAAAGCAGGCAAGCTCGGCACCGACTAAGGGTGGTTGGCGCCCCCCACGGCCCAGCTGGCAATCTCGTTGAACCACAGCGCCTCTGGCTCTAGCGCCACCGGATCATTGGCCGCCAGAAAAGCCCGAAATTCATCTCTCAACACCGCCGGGACTAGCCCATCAAGATAGGCGTCCGGTCCGCCAACTCTCTGAGCGGCGGCAATGAGATTTCGCATTCTGAGAGATGTCTCGGCGAAGGTCTCAACATCCTTGTTGATGTAGAACTCGGCGAAACTGGCGTCGTGGTTGAGATAGACCAATGCACCGTCTGCACGGATCGCCACCGGATCACCGGATGCATTCGAACCGACCACCAAGACGTCTGGTCGCTTCATGGCCAAGCGAATGGGATCCGTCGGCTGACCTCTCGAATTTGCATCAAACGACAGGTAAGGCGCAGCTTCCTCAGGAAGCCCTGCAAGCTCGAGAAACACTTTTGCGGAAGCCGGGATCTCGATGCTGGCGACTTCCTCAGCCGAGACGGGGATAAGTTGATCGCCATCCGCCTCCCACAGTTTCTTGAAGTCCTCTGGCGCCATTTTGCCCCTCCAGCTTGGCAACATGCTTACCTGTCACAGCCGTCCGGGATGTCCGGTTAGGGTCGAAAGCGGATGCAGCAGCAATCGTCAGAGTATGACACCCTGACGGTACGCTACCTTCGCTGAGCTGTGTATGCGGTCGCCGCGCTTCGTTGCGATGAGCGAAACAGGCCTCCCAATTCGACACCACAGGTGGCCTTTGCACTCGTCGAGCTTCTGTCCCGGTGTCGTGCTCGTTTCGACATGCAGGTCGAGCCGAGCAGGGTCTGGCCCAAAATTGCGAACCACGGCGTCGGCGCCTAAGACGCGCTCGACCGTCTCCTTTATGAATGCAGCCTCGGCGTTCGATAGTGGCCAAGGGGCGACCGGTTGTAGCGGCGACTTTGCAGCAGGCATGGTCCAAGCATATGTGCCGAACGGCGCGGGCGCCAACGTCCGACTAGGGTCGCAAAGCGAAGTTGGCCCTTGCCCCCATTTCCGACGGTCAAGTCGGCGGGAGCTTGCTCCTCAGTCCCCGATGAAGCGATACCCCACGCCCGGCTCGGTCAGCAGGATCTTCGGATGGGCCGGATCGGCTTCCAGCTTCTGGCGCAGCTGGCCGACGAACACCCGCAGGTACTGGGTGTCGTGCATGTGGGCGGGGCCCCAGACCGAGGTCAGCAGCTCCTTGTGGGTCAGCACCTTGCCGCGCCCCATGGCCAGGCGCGCCAGCACCTCGTATTCGCGGGGCGAGACCTTCACCACCGCCCCGTCGCGGGTGACCAGGCGCTTTTCTAGATCCAGCTCCACCGCCCCCGCCCGGATCGGCCCGACCGGCGCCTGGGTGGCCGCCTTCTGGCGTAGGGCCACGCGAAGGCGCGCCAGCAGCTCGCCCACCCCGAACGGCTTTTCGACATAGTCGTTGGCACCCCGGTCCAGCGCCTCGATCTTCTCGATCTCGCGGTCGCGGGCCGACAGGATCAGGATCGGGCCGTCATAGAAGGCCCGGGCCTTCTCCAGCACCTCCTTGCCGTCCATGTCGGGCAAACCAAGGTCGAGGACGACGGCGTCGGGCGACCACAGGGCGATGCCGCGCAGGCCCTCCTGCCCGCCGTCGGCGCGCAGCGGGTCGTAGCCGGCGGCGTCGAGCGCGGGGCCGAGGAACCGGTGGATCTGCGGCTCGTCGTCGATGACCAGGATGCGGGGGCGAAGCGCGCTCATGGACGGCTCATAGCAGATGGTGGGGCGTGGCGACGCCCTTGGGCAGGCTGATCAGCATCCGCGTGCCCTTGCCGTCGTGGATCGGGCTGGCGGCGGCGATGCGGCCGCCCATGGCCTCGACGAAGCCCTTGGCGATAGCCAGGCCCAGCCCCACCCCCTGGCTGGCGTTCGGCGAGCGGTCGCTGGGGTCCTGCAGGCGGCGGAACTTCTCGAACACCCGCTCCAGGTCGGCCGGCGGAATGCCCCGCCCTTCGTCCTCGATGCTGATGACCACATGGGCGCGGTCCTCGTAGGCGGCGACCTCGATGCGCGCGCCAGCCGGACTATAGGCGATGGCGTTCTCCAGGATGTTGACCGCCACCTGCTCCAGCAGGTTCGGATCGGCCTGGACCAGGCTGAGGGTTTCGGGAAAGTCGCGCACCAGCACACGGCCCTCCAGGCGACGCGCCACCCGATCGGCGGCCGCGGCCAGCACGTCGCGCACGTCGATCCAGTCGGTGCGCAGCTTCAGGCCGCCGCCCTCGATGCGGGTCATGTCCAGCAGGTTGGCGACGTAGCCGTTCAGGCGCTCGGCCTCTTCCTTGATCCCGAGGGCAAGGTCCGCGCGCCCCGGCGGCGACAGCTTGTCGCCATAGTCGATCAGGGTGGTGGCCGCGCCCAGCACCGTGGTCAGCGGCGTGCGCAGGTCATGGCTGATGGAGTTCAGCAGGGCGTTGCGGAAGCGGTCGGAGCGACGCAGGGCCTCGGCCTCGACCGCGCCGGCGGCCAGTTCGGCGCGTTGCAGGGCCACCGCGCCCTGGTCGAGCAGGGCCAGCAGCAGCCGCTCCTCGTCCGAACCGCCGGCCAATGCGCCGGCCTCGATCCCGGCCACCCCGGCGCGGGCGCCCAGGCCCTCCAGCGGCCAGAAGGTCCAGGCGGCCTGCGGCAGGGTGCCGGTGCCGGCCCCGGCCGGCTCGCCCTTCTCCCAGGCCCAGCGCGCGGCGGCCATGGGTCCGGTTCCGAGATCGACAAGGTCCGGCGCGCCGGCCGCCGGCGCCAGCTCGCCATCGACCGGCAGGAACACCACCGCCCGCGCGCCGGAGGCGGCGGCGGCCTGCTCGGCCAGGGCCTGGGCGACGGCGGACTTGCCCGAGGCGGCCGACAGGGTGCGGCTGGCGGCCAGCAGGCTGGTCACGCTGGCCGCCCGGCGCTGCGAGCCCAGGGCCTGGTCGCGCACGCGGCCGGCCAGGCCGCCCGTGGCCAGGGCCACGGCCCAGAACACGATCAGGGTCAGCACGTCGGTCGGCGAGCCGATGGCCAGGCTGTAGCGCGGCGCCAGGAAGAAGTAGTTGTAGACGACAAAGGCCGCCGTCGCCGCCGCCAGGGCCGGGCGCAGGCCGTGCATCACCCCCGCCGCCAGCACGGCGGCCAGGTAGATCATCCCCAGCTCCACCCGGTCGAAGGCGGTGTCCAGCGCCCAGGCCACCAGGCTGGCGGCGGCCACGAAGCCGCCGCCGGTCAGGTAGGCGGGCCAGTCGAAGCGGCGCGGCTTGGGCGCGGACGGCTCGGCCGTCCCCTCCCCGCCGGCGCCGGTGACCACGTGGATCGCCTGGCCCCGGGCCTCGCGCAGCAGCGCCGCCGCCAGCGAGCGGCCGGTCAGCTCGCGCCAGCGGGAGTCTCTCGACTTGCCGATGACGATCTGGGTGACGTTGTTGCGCCGGGCCCAGGCCATGACGGTGGCCACCACGTCGGTCCCGGTCAGCACGACGGTCGAGCCGCCCAGCTGCTCGGCCAGCTTCAGGGCCTCGCGGGTGCGGGCGGCGGCGGCCTCGGGCGGCGGCGGACGGTCGGGCCGCTCGACGTGGGCCACGGTCCAGGGCGCGTCCATCATCATGTCCGACAGCCGCCGGCCAGCGCGCACCAGGCCCGCGGCCATGCCGTCGCCGCCGGCCAGCACCAGGATCCGCTCGCCCGCCGCCCATGGACCCTCGACGCCCTTCTCGCGCATGGCCGCGACCAGCTGGTCGTCGACCGTCTGGGCCGCCCGCCGCAAGGCGAGTTCGCGCAGGGCGGTCAGGTTCTCGACCTTGAAGAAGTTCTCCGAGGCCAGCCGCGCCGTCTCGGGCACATAGACCTTGCCCGCCGCCATCCGCTCGCGCAGCTCGTCGGGGGTGATGTCGATCAGCTCGATGTCGTCGGCCCGCGCCAGCGCGCTGTCGGGCACCGTCTCGCGCTGGCGGGCGCCGGTGATGCGCAGGACGACGTCGACCAGGCTTTCCAGGTGCTGGACGTTCAGCGTCGTCCAGACGTCGATGCCCGCCGCCAGGATCTCCTCGACGTCCTGCCAGCGCTTGGGATGGCGCGAGCCGGGCGCGTTGGAGTGGGCGTACTCGTCGACCAGCAGCAGTTTCGGGCGTCGTTCGAGCGCCGCGTCGAGGTCGAACTCCAGATAGCTGCGGCCCCGGTTCTCGACCGGGCGGCGGGGCAGCACGTCGAGCCCGCGCAGCAGGCTCTCGGTCTCGCGGCGACCGTGGGTCTCGACCACGCCGACCAGCACATCCAGCCCTTCCGCCTTGCGACGGCGGGCGGCGCGCAGCATCTCGTAGGTCTTGCCCACCCCCGGCGCCATGCCCAGGAACACCTTGAGGCGCCCCCGGCGGGCCTTGTTGGCGGCCGCCAGAAGCGCCTCGGGGTCGGGGCGGCCCCTCTCGGGGTATGCGGAGGGGTCGCCCGCCAACGGCTAGCCGACCATCGGGAAGCGCGCGTCGAGCGCCCGGTTGACGTCCAGAACGTTGACCCGCGGCTGGCCGATGAAGCCCAGCAGCGGCGGCTTCACGGCCGCGTCGATCATGGCCAGCACCTCGCCGCGCGGCGCGTTGCGGGCGGTCGCGATGCGTCCAGCCTGCAGGCGGGCATAGGCCGGCGAGATGTCCGGATCCAGGCCCGAGCCGGACGTCGTGACCGCGTCGGCCGGAATGACCGCGCCGGGAAACTCCGCCCGCAGCGCGTCGGCGTCGGCCTTCTCGCGCTCGATCAGCTTGTCGTTCAGCGGCCCCATGTTCGAGCCGCTGGAGGCCGAAGCGTCATAGCCGTTCCCCGCCGCCGACGGGCGACCGTGCAGGTAGCCCGGCTTGGCGAAGACCTGGCCGATCAGCGCCGAGCCGACGACCTTGCCGTGGGCGTCGCGGACCAGCGAGCCGTTGGCCTGCGCCGGAAACGCGGCCTGGGCCACGCCGGTGATGGCCAGCGGATAGGCCAGGCCCAAGAGGATGGTGAAGAGGCCCATCGAAACGAGGGCCGGGCGAAGGTGCGAGATCATGACCTTCCAGCTCCTTTCCTAGAACCGCTTCGAGACGCCGACGTACAGTTGCGCGTCGGGGGTGTCGCGGTTCAATCCGAAATTGGCGCCGGCGTCCAGTTGCAGGGTCGGCGCGACGAGATAGGCGGCGGCGACGTCGGCCGAGACCTGGGTCACCGTGTCGGCGGGGTCGAAGTTGGTGCTGGTCCACAGCTCGCCGACGAGAGAGAGGCGATCGGTGACCGGGCGGGCCAGGTTGACGACATTGGTCACCGCCGCGTGGCGGCCGTCGCCGTCGGCGTCGAGCAGCAGGTCCACCTGCGGCCCGAAGGTCAGGGTGGCGCCCGAAAGCGCGATGCTGATCGGCACGGCCACGCCGCCCTCCACCTCGTCATTGCCCAGGCCCTTGGCCGCCGTCGGGATCTTCACGTAGGGCAGCAGGGCAAGGCTCACCTTGTCGCCAGAATGGACGCGGGTCTTGTACCGGATCCACACGTCGCCGACGCCGTCGGTCTTGTCGTCGACGCCCGGGCCCTTCACGCGGGCCTGAAGCCAGGGCGTCCAGGTCACCTGCAGGTCGCTGGCGTCGGTCAGGCCGAACTTCAGGGTCGTGGCGGCGACAGCGGTCGTCTCGGCCTTGATCCCGCCGGCCTTCACCTGGGTCCAGTTCACCCCGTCGGCCTCGACCTGCCAGGCGCCCTTGGGAACCGAGCAGGTGCTGTTGGCCTTGGTCGGGCGGTCGGTGCAGATCGGGGCCTCGTCCGCCCAGGCGGCGGTCGCGGCGAGGGTCGAGGCGGTGATCACGAGAAACGCGAACTTGCGCATTGGAATTGTCGTCTTTCGAGGAGGAGAAAATCACTGGCCGCCGAGATTGGCCGCCAGGCAGACGATCCCGATCGCCACGAGGCCGAAGACCAGGTCCCTGATGATCGAGCCTGGGGCGATCGGGCGTTTCATCAGGCCAGCCCCAGGGCGGAGACCGCCATGTCGATGAGCTTGATGCCGACGAAGGGGGCGACGAGGCCGCCGACGCCGTAGATCAGGAGGTTGCGCGACAAGAGCTTGCCGGCGCCGATGGCGCGGTACTTCACGCCCTTCAGGGCCAGCGGGATCAGGGCCACGATCACCAGGGCGTTGAAGATCACCGCCGACAGGATCGCGCTTTGCGGGCTCGCCAGCTTCATGATGTTCAGCCCGCCCAGGGCCGGCAGGGCGACCACGAACATCGCCGGGATGATGGCGAAGTACTTGGCCACGTCGTTGGCGATCGAGAAGGTGGTCAGCGCGCCGCGGGTGATCAGCATCTGCTTGCCGACCTCGACGATCTCGATGACCTTGGTCGGGTCGCTGTCGAGGTCGACCATGTTGCCGGCCTCGCGAGCGGCCTGGGCGCCGGTCTGCATGGCCACGCCCACGTCGGCCTGAGCCAGGGCGGGCGCGTCGTTGGCGCCGTCGCCGCACATGGCCACCAGCCGGCCCTTGGCCTGCTCGGCCCGGATCAGCCGCAGCTTGTCCTCCGGAGTGGCCTCGGCGAGGAAGTCGTCGACGCCGGCTTCCGAGGCGATGGCCGCGGCGGTCACCGGGTTGTCGCCGGTGATCATCACCGTGCGCAGGCCCATGCGGCGGAGGTCCGCGAACCGGGCCTTCACGCCGGGCTTGACCACGTCCTTCAGGTGGATGACGCCGACCAGGGCGCCGTCCTCGCTGACCGCCAGCGGCGTGCCGCCCGAGCGGGCGATGCGGTCGACGGCGGCCATCACCTCGGCGGGGATGCGCTTGGGATCGATGGCCAGGCTGCGATAGACCGCGTCCACCGCGCCCTTGCGCCACGAGCGGCCGTCGACATCCAGGCCCGACTGGCGCGTCGTGGCGCTGAACGGGATGGCGGTCGCGCCGGCCGGCGCCTCCAGGGCCAGGCCCTGCTGGCGGCCCAGCTCGACGATCGAGCGGCCTTCCGGCGTCTCGTCGGCCAGCGAGGCCATGACGGCGGCGCGCAGGGCCGCGTCGGGACGCACGCCGGGGGCGGCGATCACCTCGGTGGCCATGCGGTTGCCGAAGGTGATGGTGCCGGTCTTGTCGAGCAGCAGGGTGTCGACGTCGCCGGCGGCTTCCACCGCGCGGCCCGACGTAGCCAGCACGTTGACCTTCAAGAGGCGGTCCATGCCGGCGATGCCGACGGCCGAGAGAAGCCCGCCGATGGTCGTCGGAATGAGCGTGATGAACAGCGCCCCCAGCACCAGCGGATCCAGAACCACGCCCGAGAACTTGCCCAGGCCCAGCAGGGTGACCACCGCGATCAGGAAGATCAGGGTCAGGCCGGCCAGCAGCACGGCCAGGGCGATCTCGTTGGGCGTCTTGCGACGGTCGGCGCCTTCGACCATGGCGATCATGCGGTCGAGGAAGGTCGAGCCCGGCGCGGCCGTGACCCGCACCTTGATCCAGTCGGAGACGACCGTGGTGCCGCCGGTCACCGCCGAGCGGTCGCCGCCGCTCTCGCGGATCACCGGCGCGCTTTCGCCGGTGATGGCGGCCTCGTTGACGCTGGCCATGCCCTCGACGATCTCGCCGTCGGTGGGGACCACGTCGCCGGCCTCGACCAGCACGAGCTCGCCGGGAACCAGCTTGTGGGCCGGGGTCGGGATGATCGTGCCGGCCTGGTCGTCGATGATCAGCTTGGCCTTGGTGGTGACGCGGGCGGCCCGCAGGCTGTCGGCGGCGGCCTTGCCGCGGCCCTCGGCCACGCTCTCGGCCAGGTTGGCGAACAGCACGGTGGCCCAGAGCCACAGAGAGACCTGCACGGCGAAGCCGGCCGACTGCTGGGCGGCGATGGCCGCGACGGCCGAGACCGTCGACAGCAGCGCCACGATCCAGGTCGCGAAGATCACCGGATTGCCGGTCAGCTTGCGCGGGTCGAGCTTGAGGAAGGCGTCCTTGGCCGCGCGGGCCAGGATCGGGGCGGAGAGGCCGCCGGCGAGGCTGGGGGCTTTGCGCCGCCCGCCCTCGCCCGCCTCGATGTCATAGGTTGTCATGGGAGATTCGCTTTCGGTCAGCGTTGGGCGACGAAGGCGAGCGCCTGGAAGTGCTCGACGATCGGTCCCAGCGCCAGAGCGGGGAAGAACTGCAGGCCGCCGAGGATCAGGATCACCCCGATCAGCAGGCCGACGAAGAGGCCGCCATGGGTCGGCATGGCGCCGGCCGTGGGGGCGAGCTTGGGCTTGGCCGCCAGGGCGCCGGCGATGGCCAGCACCGCGACGATGGGGGCAAAGCGCCCGAACATCATCGCCAGGCCCAGGGTGGTGTTCCACCAGGGGGCGTTGGCCGTCAGGCCGCCGAAGGCCGAGCCGTTGTTGGCCGTGGTCGAGACGTAGGCGTAGAGGATCTCCGACAGCCCGTGCGGGCCGGCGTGCATCAGTCCCTTCAGCGCCTCGGGCAGGATCGCGGCCAGGGCGGCGAAGCCCAGCATGAACAGCGGGATGACCAGCACGGCCAGCATCGAGAACTGGATCTCGCGGGCCTCGATCTTCTTGCCGAGATACTCGGGCGTGCGCCCCACCATCAGGCCCGCGACGAACACCGCCAAGAGGGCCATGACGACCATGATGGCGACGCCCGAACCGATGCCGCCGGGCAGGATCTCGCCCAGCTGCATCAGGAACATGGTGATGCCGCCGCCAAGGGGCATCAGGCTGGAGTGCATGCCGTTGACCGAGCCGTTGGAGGCGCCGGTGGTCATGGCCGCCCAGGCGGCGGTCGAGGGGGCGCCGAAGCGGACCTCCTTGCCTTCCATGTTCACGCTGGCGTCGACATGGGCCGCGACCTGGGCCGGCGGGGCCTGGGTTTCGGTGACGTAGATGCCCGCCGCGCCGGCGCTCAGCAGCACCGCGGCGGCGATGACCAGGGCGCGCACGTCCTTTTTCGCCAGCACGCTGCGACCGAAGGCGAAGAAGGCCGCCCAGCCCAGCACGTTGATCGACACCGCCGTGATCAGGTTGGTCAGCGGCGTGGGGTTCTCGAACGGGTGGGCCGAATTGACGTTGAAGATGCCGCCGCCGTTGATGCCCAGTTGCTTGACGGCCAGCTGGCTGGCGGTGGCGAACAGCGAGATCTTCTGCTCGCCGCCCTCGAGGGTGTGGGCCGTGACGCCGGCGGCCAGGGTCTGGGGCACGCCCAGGGCCGCGAGCACGAGCGCGACGACCACGCAAAGCGGCAGCAGCACCCACAGCGTCGTGCGGATCACGTCGCTCCAGAAGTTGCCGACGTCCTCGCCCCTGTTGGCGATGAAGCCGCGCGCCAGGGCCGCGGCGATCGCCGCGCCGGTGGCGGCCGAGACGAAGTTCTGCACCGTCAGCACCAGCATCTGGCTGAGCGTCGACATGGTGGTCTCGCCGCCATAGCTCTGCCAGTTGGTGTTGGTTACGAAGCTGACGGCGGTGTTGAACGCCAGGTGCGGCGACAGCCCCGAAAAGCCTTGCGGGTTCAGCGGCAGCACGCCCTGCAGGCGCAGAACGCCATAGACCAGGAAGAAGCCGACGGCGTTGAAGGCCAAGAGCGCGCCGGCATAGCCGATCCAGCTCTGGCCCTTGCGCGGGTCGATGCCGCCGGCCGCATAGAAGAGCCGCTCGACCGGGGCCAGCACCGGGTCGAGCCAGGTGCGCTCGCCGTTCCAGACGCGCGACATGTATACGCCCAGCGGCCAGCCGATGCCGACCGCCAGGCCAAGCGTCAGGGCGATCTCCGCCCATCCTTGCCAGTTCATTTGAGGTTATCCGAGGATCGTCAGAACCGGTCCGGCCGCATCAGGGCCGTGACCATGTAGGCCGCGACGACGATCGCCCCGGCCCCCCAAAGCGCGTTCACGAACAGGGTCATGCGCGCCTCAATGCGACGGCGAACAGGCCGAAGAGCCCGAACAGCCCTCCGCCCAGCGCCAGGAATGCGATGTCAGCCATGTCGGCCTCCTTCCAGCTTGGCGCGGAAGGGACCACGAAGCCGCGTAAGGGCTCCATTCGGGAGATGTATGGGCGGCATAAGGGCCGCATAAAGATCGTCGACCGATAGGCGATGCTGCAATGCAGCGAGAGACTAGACGCCCGCCACCACCGTCAAGCTTCACCGCTAACTGAGCCGCCAGCCTTGTGAACAAGGCGCTTTCGTGACGACGCGGAGGCTTTGCGGGGATTATCGCCGCGCCGAAACTTTGTCCTTGTTTGCAGCGCAAAATCGCGAAACGGTGGAAGCCTTCACACCTCGAACGCGTTCTTGGGTCATGTCGCCGCTGTTTCCCACCTTGATCATCCTGGGCCTGCTGGCGCTGCTGGCCTGGCCCAGCATCGAACCCCGCCTGCGCCGCCGCCTGCGCGGCCGCGGCAAGCGCCGTGGGTATTTCCGGGACTGAACCCAAGATCCTCCCCCTCTGGGGAGGCAGCCCGAAGGGCCGGAGGGGCGACGTTTTCAGCTTTCGAGGCGCTGGCCGGCCATCCCCCAGACCCTCTCCCTGAAGGGAGAGGGAGGGGCCCAGGCGACAGCCTGGGAGGGTACCTCCCCCTGCGGGGGAGGCGGCCGAAGGCCGGTGGGGGGCGTTTTCAGCTTTCGAAGCGGCGGAAAGTCATCACCAACTCCCCCCTCCGATCGCTCACGCGATCGCCTCCCCCACGGGGGGAGGTTCCTCTGCGCCCTTCCCTACGACTCCAGCTCGATGTCCCAATAGAGATAGTCGAGCCAACTGGCGTGCAGGTGCCCGGGCGGGAACTTGCGGCCGCGGTCCTGAAGCTCGTGCATCGAGGGCCGGCGGGCGGTGTGGAAGGGGTGCATGCCCGCCTCGCGCGGGGTGCGCCCGCCCTTGGTCAGATTGCAGGGCGCGCAGGCGGTGACGATATTTTCCCAGGTCGTGCGGCCGCCGCGCGAGCGGGGGATCACGTGGTCGAAGGTCAGCTCGTCGGGCGAGCCGCAGTATTGGCAGCTGAAGCTGTCGCGCAGGAACAGGTTGAAGCGGGTGAAGGCCGGCGGCCGCTCCTGCGGCACGTACTGCTTCAGCGACACCACGCTGGGCAGCTTCATCTCGAAGGATGGCGAATGCACCACATGGTCATAGGTCGAGACCACGTCGACGCGGTCGAGAAACACCGCCTTGATCACCTCCTGCCAGGGCCAGAGGGACAGCGGATAATAGCTCAGGGGCCGATAGTCGGCGTTGAGCACGAGCGCCGGCATGCCGGACGGGGGACGGGTCAGCACCTGCATGAGGGCCTCCCGCTCACGGGACCGACAAGGTCCCCATGGGGCTGGTACGCGGTCGGACTGAAGACGGGCCTCCTTCCTACGCAAATCAGGGAATCGCCATTCACTCCCGGACGCACAGAAAGGATGATCCCAATCGGCGACAGAACCAAGACGAAGCTTGCGAAAGTTCAGCCCGCGCCCTTCGGCCGTCACACCCGGAGCGTGATCTCGCCGCGCCGCACGCCCCCGTAGCAGGCCCAGAGAAGATGCGCCGCCACGCCGCGATAGGGCTTCCAGGCCTCGGCCCGGATGTAGGCCGCCTTCTCGGTCGGACGAACGTCGTGCCCGTCGGCCCAGCGCATGGCCTCCTGCAGGGCGATGTCGCCGCCTGGGAAGACGTCGATGCGCCCCTCGCAGAACATCAGGAAGGTCTCGGCCGTCCATCGCCCGATCCCCTTGATGGCCACGAGGGCGGCGACGGCCTGCGCGTCGGGCATGGCCTTGAGGGCGTCGAAGTCGCAGGCGCCCGACAGGTGCGCGCCGGCGATCTCGCGCAGGTAGCGCACCTTGGGCCGCGACAGGCCAAGGCCCTGCAGGGCCGGATCGTCCAGCGCCATGACGGCGTGCGGCGTCAGGTCAGGAAGGCCCGCCCGCACTCGCGCCCAGATCGCCGCGGCGGCGGCCACCGAGATCTGCTGCTCGACGATCATGCGAGCCAGGCCCGGAAAGCCGCCGGGCCGCAGACGCCATTCGAAGACCGGCGTCACCGCCTCGAGGCGGGCGAACATCGGGTCGGCGGCGGCCAGGTGGGCGCGGGCCGCGGCGATCAGGTCGGGGGTCGGAGCGGAGGCGGAGATCACGCCGGCGAGGAAGCCCCCGCCGGGCGGGGCTGGCAATCCGAAACTTGCGGTCGGAGCGGATCGGCCGCCGGATCAGCCGATGGCGACGATCTCGACCTCGCCGCCGGCCACCATCGCCGTATCCCCCACGCCCTTGCCCATCAGGGCGCGGGCCAGGGGCGAGACATAGGACACCGAGCCCTTGGCCGGGTCGGCCTCGTCCTCGCCGACGATGCGGAAGGTCTGGGTGCGGCCGTCCTCGCGGTCGAAGGTCACCGCGTCGCCGAACTGCACGCTGGTGCGGCCCTCGTCGCGCTCGACCGGCTGGGCCGTGGACCGGCGGGCCGACCAGTAGCGCAGGTCGCGGGTGGCGCGGGCCATGGCGGTGCGGTCCTCGGCCACGCCGCCGGCGGCCTGGGCGGCCGCATAGGCGGCGCGGGCCGCGGCGAACTCGTCCTCGATCATCGCCAGGCCCTGCGGCGTGACGAGATTGGGATGCTGCGAGATCGGACGGTCGGGAAGGTCGGCGGCGAACGCTTCGGCGTCGCCTTCCTTGGTGAAGGCCACGCTCATCGGGGCGCTCGCGAAGACTGGAACGAAAGGATCATCGGACGGAAACCCGGCATGTCGCGGGTCGTTCCGCCACCCCGGCTATGGCCGAGCCGGGCGCCGAGATCAAGATTTGCGGGATCAGGATGGGGCGGCGCACCCCGGCGGCCGTCCCCGATCAAGTCGGGACGGCCGCATCGGACATCTTCGTCCTTACAGCGCGATGGCCAGCACGGCGCCGGCGACGCCGATGGCGGCCACCAGGAAGTAACCGATGGCGACGCGGTCGAAGAGGCCTTCGAAGGCTTCGAAGCTACGGTTGGTCATGACACACATCCTTGAAGTTAGGTGCGCGCCGACCCCCTCGGCCGGCGTGGTTCGATGGCGGTCTCTTGATGGCCGATCCATCTGAACAACGCTTAGATAACATGGATCTTAGCAACGTCAAGATATCTTGACGCTGTTTGGATGGATTTTCGCTACGTAAGGGATAGAGTGACCCGCGATGACTCTCGCCCAGCCCGAAGCCCGCCCCTATCACCATGGCGATCTGAGCCGCGCCCTCGTCGAGGCCGCCCGCAGGATCCTGGAAACCGAAGGCCCGGCCGCCTTGTCGCTGCGGGCCGTGGCCCGCGAGGCCGGCGTCAGCCCGGCCGCGCCCTACCACCACTTCAAGGACAAGGGCCAGTTGCTCGACGCGGTGGCCCACGAGGGCTGGGTGGCGCTCGATGCGGCGCTGATGAAGGCCCGCCAGGACAGCGACGACGACCGCCGCCGCATGACCAACCTCGGCGTGGCCTACGTGACCTTCGCCCGCGACAACCCCGCCCTCTACCGCGTGATGTACGACTGCTCGCGCGACAAGGACGCCCTTCCCGACCAGATGAAGGAGGAAGGCGCCTACTGCCAGGTGCGCAACACCATCGCCCACGCCGCCGGCGACGGCGTCTCCGAGATCGACCTGGAGCTGGCCACGATCGCCGCCTGGTGCGCCGGCCATGGCCTGGCCGAAATGAGCGGCTTCAAGCAGTTCGAGAGCCTCAAGACCCTGCTCGGCGGCGAGGAGGCCTTCCTCAAGGCCGTGTTCGACCACCTGGGCATGTTCGCCAAGTTCGACAGGGGATGAGCTTCGCCCCCGTGAAACGGGGGCGCTGGCGCGGATGACCTTCGCCACCCGGTTCGCCCCCTCCCCCACCGGCTACCTGCATCGCGGCCATGCCTTCTCGGCGCTGGCGGCCTTCGACGCCGCGCGGCAAGCCGACGGCCGCTTCGTGTTGCGCATCGAGGATATCGACGCCACCCGCAGCCGCCCCGAGTACGAGGCCGCGATCCTCGATGACCTGGCCTGGCTGGGCCTTGCGTGGGAGGAGCCCGTCCGCCGCCAGTCCGAACACCTGGCCGACTATCACGCCGCCATCGAAACCTTGCGCGGGCGCGGCCTCGTCTATCGCTGCTTCAAGACCCGCAAGGAGCTCGACATCGGCCGCGCCCCGCACGAGCCGGCCGTCGCCTATCGCGGCGAGCCGCTGTCGCCCGACGAGGAAGCCGAGCGCCTCTCGCGCGGCGAGGCCTTCGCCTGGCGGCTGTCGCTCGATGCGGCCGAGGGGGCGCTGGGCGGCTTCGGCGATCTCGCCTTCGTCGAGGAAGGCGCCGGCCCCGGCGGCGAGACCGGCCTGATCGCCGCGCGCCCTGAAACGGCCGGCGACATCGTTCTGGCCCGCAAGGACGTCGGCGTCGCCTATCATCTGGCCGTGGTGCTGGACGACGCCCTGCAGGGGATCACCCACGTGATCCGGGGCGAGGACCTGTTCGAGGCCGCCCACATCCAGCGCCTGCTTCAGGCCTTGCTTGGCCTGTCGACGCCGACCTATCGCCACCATGGCCTGCTGGTCGGCCTGGACGGCAAGCGCTACGCCAAGCGCGACAAGGCCCAGACCCTGCGCGAGCTGCGCGCCGCCGGCATGACCCCGGACGTCCTGCGCGCCGAGATGGGCCTCTAGCCGGGGCCGCCGGCCTGCTCGACCAGTTGGCCCATGGCCCGCAGATAGCCGGCGAAAGCCGCCCGTCCCGTCTCGGTCAGCCGCACGCGGGTCAGCGGCTTGCGCCCCACGAAGCTCTTGTCGATCGACACGTAGCCGGCCTCCTCCAGCTTGCGCAGGTGGATCGAGAGGTTGCCCTGCGTGACCTCGAGCAGGGTCTTCAGCTCGGTGAACTCGGCGACCTCGGCGCTGGCCAGGTAGGCGACGACGCCCAGCCGCACGCGGCCGTGGATGACGTCGTCGAGCCCGCTTATGTCGAACCTTGCCGTCACGATCGTCTCAGGCGCCCAGGTCCACGGTCCGGCCCATGGCCTGGCGCATCATGAAGAAGCCCGGCGCGGCCATGAAGGCGAAGAGGCCGAAGGTCGCGACCAGCAGATAGAGGCCCGCGCGATCGACCAGCAGCCCCATGGCGACGCCCACGACAAGCCAGCCCAGCGAGACCACCAGCATCCAGGCGCGCTTGCGCAGGGCGAAGACCGCGTACCAGACCGCGCCTTGCAGCACGAACACCACGGCCGGATGGTACAGCCAGTAGCGGAAGTCGTGGTTCTTCACGGCCGCCACCGCGAAGACGATGATCAGCGCCAGGTTGGCCAGGCCCGCGCCGGCGAAGGCGGCGTTGATGGCCCTGTGGGTCACCCCGCCCTTGGGCTTGCGGCGCTCGACCACGATGACGATCGTCATGAGGATCAGGAAGATCACCGTCGGCAGCCAGGCCAGGATCAGGTTGCCCAGCCCGCCCAGGCTCACCAGGCCGTTCTCCTGGGCGACATAGACCAGGCACTGGACGCCGTAGAGCAGGCCCGCCGAGCCGTAGAGCGCGCCGCCGGCGACGCCCAGGCCGGCCCGCTCGGTCCCGCCCTCGGCCAGGCCGCGCAGGAAGGCCAGGTCGTCCTGCACCGTCTTCAGCTTGTCGTTCATGGGCGCGGCTCCGTCGGCGACATCATGCAGGGTCACAGGATTCGTCCCAACAGCGGCATGCGGCGCAGGGCCATGGTCGACAGCCAGCTCAGCGCCGTCGCGCCGACGAACACCGCCGTAGCCTTGGCCAGCCCGCTCCAGTCCTGCGGCAGCAGCGACCAGGCCAGCCACGAGGTGAACACGTAGTGCAGCAGGTACATGCCGTAGGCGTTGGCCTGCAGGCTGGCGCCCACCGGGCCCGTCCGGCGCGCGAAGCGCAGGAACGTGGCCAGGGCGGCGAAGGACAGCGTGGCGCAGGCAAGCGTGAACATCACCCCGCCGAAGACGTCGAGGAACGGCCGGGGCGGCGGGTTGGGCGAGAAGGCCAGGATCAGGGTCGCCACGCCGCCGACGATCGGCAGGATCGGCGCCAGCTGCCAGGCCCACCAGCGCCGGGCCAGCTTGCCGTCCGGGTCGGTCAGGCCCGAGCCGACGCCGGCCGCGCCGACGGCGATCCCGGCCAGGAAATAGACGAGGTAGTGGCCGATGCGGGCGGTCTGCACCGTGAACGGGCCGATCATGGTCCAGTGACCGAACGGCGTGGTCATCGACAGCGGCAGGTAGGCCAGGGTGCTGACCAGCACCAGGCCCCAGAAGAACCGTGCAGGCTTGCGCTCGGCGCCCTCGCCCAGCCGCGCCAGGCGGTCGAGAAGGCCGGGCGCGACGGCGTAGGCCCCCGCCGAGATCGCCCCGAAGGCCAGCAGCACCCACAGGAACCAGGCCGGGCCGGCGGGCCAGAACGGCAGCCGGGTCCAGGCCTCGGCGAAGGCCGCCACGGACGGCGCGCCGCCCGACTGCAACCAGGCCGGATAATAGGCCAGCGGCGCCAGCAGGGCCGCGGCGACCACGAACGGGACGCCCAGGCGCAGGGCGCGGCTCTTCAGGAACCCGCCCGCCCCCTTGGCCCGCAGGCCGTCGGCGACGAACAGGCCGGAGATGAAGAACATCAGCGACATGAAGAACATGTCGTTGACCAGGGTCAGGATCCCGAACGCCCCTACCCTTTGCGGATCCACGATCGGGAAGGCCGTCCACAGGATCGGCTGGGCGTCGAACGCCTTCGGGGCCGGCGCGTACGGGTGATAGGTCATCGCCGTGTGGTGAAAGATCACCAGCAGGGTGACGAAGGCGCGCAGGGCGCCGACGGGAGCGTTGCGGCCGCCGGAGACGGCCGTCTTTTCTGAAGCGCTGAGCGGCGCGTGCATGGATTGCCTCCCCTCCTGTCGAGGTTGGAGGCGACCATGGATCAACTAGTTTGTTTTGTAAACCAGTCTATCAATCGACGTTCGATGAAGGCGCGGAGCGCCCCCGCCTTCATCGAACGTCGACCAGAAGGTCAGGCCGCTTGGGCCGCCCTCGCGGCACGGGCCTCGCGCAGCAGGCCGACCGCCCGCAGCGCCATCTCCAGGCGCGAGACGCCAAACAGGCCGACGCCCAAGACTACAAAACCGTCGGTCAGCAGCACGGCGCTGATGTGCCAGGCTTCCGCCTCGGCCTCGAACACCGTCTTCAGGGCGAAACGCACGACGAAGATGCCCAGCAGGAACAGGATCGCCGCCGGCGAGGGCTTGGTGTTCAGCTCATGGGTGTCGGGATCGATGGCGATCGGGATCAGGCGGCCGCGCCACCAGCCGATCGTCGCCCCCACCGCGAAGATCGCCGCCAGCCACAGCCAGTCGGTCCCGTGCGGCGTGAACTGCATGAACAGGAAGACCGTGGCGACGACCATGACGGCCGGCAGGATCCACATGAACTCCAGCTTCAGCCGGCGCTCCTTGCTCATCGAGCGGAAGCGCAAGGCGAAGACGATGGCCACGACCAGCGCCGTGACGCCGTAGCCGATCAGTTTCTGATTGCCGTGATCCACGACCGAGTTCCCCCGAAAACGCGCGGCATCACGCGCCGCGCCCCCGGAGGCGATGAGCAACCGAAAAGCCGGCTCACGTCAATCGCGAGCCGGCCGGCTCCAGTAGCGATAACGGTAGGCCGTCGAAAAACCGCGCGCCGCGTAGAGGGCGATGGCCGCGGCGTTGGCGTCCTCGACCTGAAGATAGGCCATGCGCCCGCCCAGCAAGGACGCCTCGGCCAGCAGGGCGTCGAGCACCCGGCGGGCCAGACCACGGCGACGGAAGTCCGGATCGGTGCGCATGCCGAAGATCCCCACCGCCTCGCCATCGACGGCGCAGGCGCCGAGCGCGGCGGTGCGGCCGTCCAGGGTCAGGCGGGCGAACCGGGCCGGCGCCGGGATCCGGCCCAGCGCCTGCAGCCGCTCGCCGGCGTCGGCCGCATTGCCCTTGGCAGAGGCCACCAGCAGCGCCTCGAAGGCCGGATCGGGCTTGGCGGACAACTCGACCTCGGGATCGGCGGCGCCGACGACCGGCCCGGTCATCAGCAGGGTCTCGCCGTGCGGAACGTAACCCCGGCGCGCCAGGCGATCGGCCAGGTCGGCCGGCGCCGTCGCCCCGTCGGTCAGCTTGAAGCGGACCGGCAGGCCGCGCTGGCCATAGAAGGCCTCGACCGCGTCGATGGCCGCTTCCGGGTCACGATCCGGCTCGCCCAGCGGCCAGCAGGCGTTTATCCGCAGCGAGAAGCCGTCCGTGGCGTTCAGACGCCAGCCGCCCAGGCGTTCGCGCTCTCGCGCGGGCCATGCGGCGTCGGCGATCGGCTCGAGAACCTCGGGGCTCATTTCTCTTTCAGCAGGGCTTCGACCAGGCCGCGGGCCTCGGGGCTGGACCAGTCGGCCTCGCCGGAGATGCGGGCGCGCTCGCGGCCCTGCTTGTCGTAGATCACCGTGGTCGGATAGCCGGCGGCGCGTGGCTCCAGGTCGAACGACATCTTGTAGGTCTTGTCGCGGAACGAGACGAGCGGCCGGTTGGCGGCCATCTCGGCCTGGATCAGGTTGACGTCGCTGTCGCGGTCGACGCTGATCGGCAGCACCTTGACCGGCTGGGTCGCGTAGGCGGCCGCCAGCTTGGCCAGGGTGGGCATCTCCTTCTTGCAGGGCGCGCACCAGGTGGCCCACAGGTTCATGACCACTACCTGGCCCTTGAAGTCGGCCAGGGTGTGGGGCTGGTTGTCCATGTCGGTGAAGACGGTGGCCGGCGCGGCGCGCGGCTGGGCCGGCACGTCCAGCTTGGCTAAAGACCCCTTCTTGAATTCCTTGAGGTCGGCGAGCTCTGCGGGTTTGAACGAAGCCTGGGCGATGACGTATAGGACCGCGACGACGCCGACGAGCATGACGGCGCCGATCGCCCACTTCAGACCGTCGCGCTTGCGCGGCCCACCCGACTGGACTTCGCTCATATGACCGACAACGCCTCCAAATCGCCCGCCGCGAACGGCCAGGGCCAAGCCATGTGGGGCGGCAGGTTCTCGGCCAAGCCGGCCGAACTGATGCAGGCGATCAACGTCTCCATCGGTTTCGACAAGCGCCTGTGGGCGCAGGACCTGGCGGGCAGCCGCGCCCACGCGCGGATGTTGATCAGCCAGGGCGTCATTGCAAGCAGCGACGGCGAGGAAATCCTCGAAGGCCTGGCCAAGATCGAGGACGAGCTGGCCACCGGGACCTTCCCGTTCCGTGACGAGTACGAAGACATCCACATGAACATCGAGGCGCGGCTGCGCGAGTTGATCGGCCCGACGGCCGGCCGGCTGCACACCGCCCGCTCGCGCAACGACCAGGTGGCCGTCGACTTCCGCCTGTGGGTGCGCGACGCCGCCGACCGCTCGGCCGCCCAGCTGGAAGCCCTGCAGAAGGCGCTGCTGGCCCAGGCCGAGACCTATGCCGACGCCCTGATGCCGGGCTTCACCCACCTGCAGCCGGCCCAGCCGGTGACCTTCGGCCATCACCTGATGGCCTATGTCGAGATGTTCGGCCGCGACGCTTCGCGCTTCCGCGACGCCCGCGCCCGCATGAACGAGTGCCCGCTGGGCGCGGCGGCCCTGGCCGGTTCGCCCTTCCCGATCGACCGCCACCAGACGGCCGCTTCGCTGGGCTTCGACCGCCCGACCGCCAACTCGCTGGACAGCGTCTCCTCGCGCGACTTCGCCTTGGAAGCCCTGTCGGCCGCCTCGATCACCGCCACGCACCTGTCGCGTCTGGCCGAGGAGATCGTGCTGTGGACGACGCCGATGTTCGGCTTCATCAAGCTGACCGACGCCTTCACGACCGGCAGCTCGATCATGCCGCAGAAGAAGAACCCCGACGCAGCCGAGCTGATCCGCGCCAAGGTCGGCCGGATTCTCGGTTCTCTCACCACCCTGACCGTGGTGATGAAGGGCCTGCCGCTGGCCTATTCGAAGGACATGCAGGAGGACAAGGTCCCGACCTTCGAGGCCTTCGACGCCCTGGAGCTGTCCCTGCTGGCCATGGCCGGCATGATCGCCGACCTGACGCCCAACACCGAGAAGATGGCCGCCGCCGCCGGCGCCGGCTTCTCGACCGCCACCGATCTGGCCGACTGGCTGGTGCGCGAACTGAACATGCCTTTCCGTGACGCCCACCACGTGACAGGCTCGGCCGTGAAGGCTGCGGAGACCCAAGGTCTGGATCTGGCGGAGCTGAGCCTGGCCGAGTTCCAGGCCATCGAGCCGCGGATCACCGACGGGGTCTACGCCGTCCTCACCCCGGCCGCCTCGGCGGCCAGCCGCATGAGCTATGGCGGGACCGCCCCCGCCCAGGTCCGCGCCCAGATCGCGCGTTGGAAGGAAACCCTGGCATGATCCGTCCCGCCACCCTGATCGCCATCGCCGCCCTGGGCCTGACCGGGGCCGCCCTGTCGGCCTGCGGCAAGCAGGCCGAGCTGGAACGCCCCGCCCCGCTGTGGGGTCCGGAAAAGAAGGCCGCCGAAGCCTCCAAGCGTCGCGAGGCCTCGGCCCGCGCCAACCAGCCGGCCCGCCCGAACGGCACGCAGGAGAACATCGACCCGGCCTCGAGCAACCGCACGACCCGCGCGGCCCCGCTGCGCGGCGCGCCGTCCGACCCGTTCGGCGGTCCGTCCGCCGCCGGCTTCCCGTCCTCGACGCCGAACTGATCCCTCCGAAAGACCTTAAGTGAACCACTTCGAATACGGCCCCGAGGGCCTGGCCTGCGAAGGCGCGCCCCTGGCCAAGATCGCGGCCGAGGTCGGCACGCCCGTCTACGTCTATTCCCGCGCCACCCTGGAGCGGCACTTCACCGTGTTCCGCGACGCCCTGGTCAATGCCGGCGTCGTCGATCCGCTGGTGGCCTATGCGGTGAAGGCCAATTCGAACGTGGCCGTGCTGAAGGTGCTGGGCGACCTGGGCGCCGGCGCCGACACGGTGTCGGAAGGCGAGGTCCGCCGCGCCCTGGCCGCCGGCATCCCCGGCGAGCGCATCGTGTTCTCGGGCGTGGGCAAGAAGCGCGACGAGATCGCCTTCGCGCTGAAGGCCGGCGTCGCCGAGATCAACGTCGAGTCCGAGCCGGAGATGGAACTGATCGCCAGCGTCGCCGCCGAGTTGGGCGTGCGGGCCAAGATCGCCTTCCGGGTCAATCCCGACGTCGCGGCCGGCGGTCACGCCAAGATCGCCACCGGCAAGTCGGAGAACAAGTTCGGCGTCTCGTTCGCCGAGGCCGCGCGCCTGTACGCCAACGCCAGCAACAACGCCGCGCTGGAGCCCATCGGCGTGGCCTGCCACATCGGCAGCCAGATCACCGACCTGGAGCCGATGCGCGCGGCCTTCACCAAGATGCGGGGCCTGGTCGAGCAGCTGATCGGCGAGGGCCTGTCGGTCGAGCGCCTGGACCTGGGCGGCGGCCTGGGCGTGCCCTATTTCAACCACCCCGAGCCCCCGCCCCCGGCCGCCTTCGCCGCGATGGTGGCCGAGGTCACCAAGGGCCTGCCGGTGAAGCTGGCCTTCGAGCCGGGCCGCGTCATCGCCGCCAACGCCGGCGTGATGGTGTCGGAAGTCATCCACGTCCACGAGCGCCCGGAAGGCCGCAAGTTCCTGGTCATCGACGCGGCCATGAACGACCTGGTGCGTCCGGCCATGTACGACGCCTTCCACGACATCCGCCCCGTGCACCCCAAGACCGGCGAGAGCGTCTACGACGTGGTCGGCCCGGTCTGCGAGACCGGCGACACCTTCACCCGCGACCGCGCCCTGCCGCCGTTCGGCCCCGGCGACCTGGTGGCCTTCATGTCGGCCGGCGCCTACGGCTCGGCCATGGCCAGCGAATACAATACCCGCCCCCTCGTACCCGAGGTGCTGGTCGACGGCGACCGCTACGCCGTGATCCGCAAGCGCCCGACCTATGACGAGATGCTGGCCCGGGATCTGGTTCCGGACTGGGTGTAGCGTCTCGGATCCGAAAACCTCGCCCTTCGATAAGCTCAGGGTGAGGTTTTCTACTGGTCCGCAGCGCCGACCCTGGTCCTCATCCTGAACCTGTCGAAGGACGAGGACCACGCACGGCGGCAAGTTCTTGCCGATCGGAGACCGTTGGGCCTCATCGCCCGCAGAGTCTCGCCCCCAAACGCCCTTTGGGCTAGAAGCCTCGCCATGTCGCACAACACCTTCGGTCACCTGTTCCGCGTCACCACCTGGGGCGAGAGCCACGGGCCCGCCCTCGGCTGCGTCGTCGACGGCGTGCCGCCGGGCATCCTGCTGACGGCCGAGATGATCCAGGGCTTCCTCGACAAGCGCCGCCCGGGCAACGGCAAGTTCGTCACCCAGCGCCAGGAACCGGACGCCGTGCGCATCCTGTCGGGCGTGTTCGAGGACGAGCGCACCGGCGGCCAGCGCACGACCGGCACGCCGATCAGCCTGATGATCGAGAACACCGACCAGCGGTCCAAGGACTACGGCGAGATCGCCCAGGCCTTCCGCCCCGGTCACGCCGACTATCCCTATTTCGCCAAGTACGGCGTTCGCGACTATCGCGGCGGCGGCCGCAGTTCGGCCCGCGAGACCGCCGCCCGCGTGGCGGCCGGCGCGGTGGCGCGGCTGGTAGTCCCGGGCGTCACGGTGCGCGCGGCCCTGGTGCAGATCGGTCCGCACAAGATCGATCGGGCGAACTGGGACTGGGCGCAAACCGAGGAAAACCCCTACTGGTCGCCGGACGCGGCGATCATTCCGGTGTGGGAAGAGCACCTGGAGACGATCCGCAAGGCCGGCTCCTCGACCGGCGCCGTGGTGGAAGTGGAAGCGACCGGCGTGCCGGCCGGCTGGGGCGCGCCGCTGTACGGCAAGCTCGACGCCGAACTGGCCGGCGCCCTGATGTCGATCAACGCCGCCAAGGGCGTCGAGATCGGCGAGGGCTTCGACAGCGCCGCCCTGACCGGCGAGGACAACGCCGACATGATGCGCCTTGGCCCGAACGGCGAGCCGGAATTCCTGTCCAACCACGCCGGCGGCGTGCTGGGCGGCCTGTCGACCGGCCAGCCGGTCGTGGCGCGCGTGGCCTTCAAGCCGACCTCCTCGATCCTGATTCCCCGCCAGACCCTCAACGAGGCCGGCGAGGAGATCGACCTGCGCACCAAGGGTCGCCACGACCCCTGCGTGGGCATCCGCGGCGTGCCAGTGGTGGAAGCCATGACCGCCTGCGTCCTGGCCGACGCCTTCCTGCGCCATCGCGCCCAGACCGGCGGCGGCGCGTTCCTGCCGGGCGGCGGCGGCGAACGGATCTGAGGGCCGCGCTGCCCCCTCCGGCCCTCCGGGCCATCTCCAGGAGGAGGATCGTGGCGCGTCGGCTGGCGGCGCCCCCGCGGGCTTATCCCCGCCCCTGGCGCTCGCGCCAGTCTTCGGGGCGGGTGATCATCGACGGACGCAGGAAGGGCGACTGGACGCGGTCATAGCCGGCGATGTCCGCGCCGCCGCAGATCATATCGAGCAGTTCCGAGCCGCTGAGGTCGGGAACGGGCTCCCCGTGCAGCTCTCGCCACAGCGCCTGGGCCTCTTGCTTGATCATGTCTTCGCGGCGGGGCATCGGTCAGGTCTCGATCATTCGACAGCTGAACCACCGAACTTTCCAACTCGTTCCTGATTTTTTTCTTCACGAATATTAACGCCGGTAAGCCGACGCATTTTCGCCACAAGAACTGTCGTCCTGCCGACAGCGTCTTCTGGTCGCGGAGATCGTAAACCTTTGATCGGCTACAACCCGTGGACCTTCGTTCCACGAGTTCATTTCATGCGCCCTTCCCGCCTGCTTCTCGTTCCCGCCCTGCTGGCCGTCGCCGTCGGCGCCCAGGGCTGCCTGGCCGTCGCGGCCGGCGGCGCCGTCGTTGGCGCGACCGGGGCCGTAGTCGGCACGGCCGGCAAGGTCGCCGTCGGGGCCGGCAAGGCCGTCATACCGGGCGAGAGCAAGAAGGACCGCGAAAAGCGCGAGTTCCGCGAGTGGAAGAAGGCCCAGCGGGACTGACCCCCTACTCCGCCGCCTGCGGAACCTGGTCGCCGACGGCCACGCCTTGCAGATAGAGCGACAGCGGCCGGATCTCGTAGGCGCCCGTCGGATTGGCCTCGCCCAGGGCGCGGGCCACGTCTAGGGCCTCGTCCATCGAGGCGCAGTCGACGATGTAGAAGCCCAGCATGGCTTCCTTGGTCTCGGCGTAGGGACCGTCCATCACCACCGGCGGCTCCTGGCCCTTGACCAGGGTCCTGGCCGAGCCGGTGAAGCCCAGGCGCCCGGCCGGCCCCAGCTTGCCCTCGGCATAGAGCCGGTCGTGGACCACCGACAGCTTGGCCATCACCGCCTCGTCCTCGGCCTTGGTCCAGCCGGAGACCAGGTCCTGGTCGTTGTAGCAGAGGATGGCGTAGAGCACGGCGAGACCTCCCGGGTCGTTGGTGACGAGAGGGGTATCGCGACCGCCGTTCGCTGGAAAGAGCCCTCAGGCCTCCAGCGGCGGCTCTACGTCCGCTTCAGACGCAGGCTCCTCGGCCTCCGCCTCGGCCGGCGCGGGACGCGGACGGCCCAGGCGGACGATCTTCTCTTCGGCGGTGCGCACCATGCGGGTCTGGTCGCTGAACTGCAGCAGCTGGGCGCAGACCGGGAAGAAGCCGCCCGGCATGCGGGTGTCGATCCCCTCGCTCAGGCTCATCAGATAGACGCCGGCCGCCTGCAGCTTGCCCATGACCTGCAACAGGTCGACGATGTGGGCGGCGAAGGCGTGCAGGCTGGGAACCACCAGCAGGTCGCCAGGCCTGGCCGAGGCGATGGCCGCCTCGAGGCCCGGCTTGTGCACCGCCAGCGCGTAGCAGGCGTCGTGGTGCAGCGCCTGGCAGCCGGCGGCCGTCAGCTTGTCCGCCAGGGGTCCGTCGAAGGTCGCGCCCCGAACGGGCGGGACCCGGAAGTAGCCGATCATCCGCATGGCGCGTGTGTGGCGAACTCCGCGCCGCCGCGAAAGGGGCGACGGCGTCAAAGTCGGGGATAAACGGAAGCGAGCGCGAGGAACCTCCCCCGTGGGGGAGGCGGCCGAAGGCCGGTGGGGGGACGTTTTCAGCTGCCGAGGCGCAGGCCGGTTTCGAAATCACGCCCCCCACCGATCGCTTCGCGATCACCTCCCCCACAGGGGGAGGTTCGTTACAGCGTCAGCGCGCAGCTCTCGCCGATGGTCGGGCGCGACAGCACCACGCGCGACAGGCCGGGGAACTGCGGCTTCAGACGCTCGGCGAAATAGAGGCAGATCCGCTCGAGGGTCGGGCTTTCCAGCCCCGGGCGGTCGTTGAGCAGGCCGTGGTCGAGCTCGGTGGCCACCGCTTTCAAGGCGACATCCAGGCTTTCCAGGTCGGCGACCCAGCCGGCCGCCTGCATGGAGCCCTTGACGCTGGCCTCGACGCGGAACGAGTGGCCGTGCAGGCGGCGATAGCGGTGATCGCCGGGGCCTTGCTCAATGTAGTGGGCCGCATCGAAATGCGCGGCCTTCGTGATCTCGAAGACGGGTTCGGACATGGACTTCTTTTATGACTAGGCCTGGGAGGCTCTAGCGCGCGGTCCTGTCACCAAACCGAGCGCCCTATCCATCAGGGCAGGCCGAGATACTTGTGTGTCTGGACGCTTAAACGCCATTTGGGGTGGGCAAGGCAATAGGCGACGGCCAATTGCGTGTTCCTGTCGCGGTCCGGGCCGTCCATCGGTTGCAGGTAGAAGCGCTCGAAATCCATGGCCTCGAACCGTTCGGGCATGGCCTTTTCCTGCGGGAAGACGAGCTTGAGTTCCTGGCCCGAGGTCTGGACGACGGGGGCGTCGGCCTTGGGGCTGACGCAGATCCAGTCGATGCCGTCGATGGCCGGCAGGGTGCCGTTGCTCTCCATGGCGATCTGGAAACCGCGCTTGTGCAGCGCCTCGACGATGGCCGCGTCCAGCTGCAACAGCGGCTCGCCGCCGGTGCAGACCACCAGCCGGTCGTCCGGGCCGCCCGTCCAGGCCGTCTCGACCGCGTTAGCCAGGTCGTCGGCCGTGGCGAACTTGCCGCCGCCCTCCCCGTCCGTTCCGACGAAGTCGGTGTCGCAGAAGGTGCAGACGGCCTTGGCGCGGTCCTGCTCGCGGCCGGTCCACAGGTTGCAGCCGGAAAAGCGGCAGAACACGGCCGCCTTGCCCGCCTGGCCGCCTTCGCCTTGCAGGGTCAGGAAGATCTCTTTGACGGAGTAGGTCACGGGACCAGGACCTCGCGCCCGGCCGCGTCCCATTCGGCGTAGCCCTTTTCGCGCAGCTCGCAGGCCGGGCACTCGCCGCAGCCATGGCCCCACGGATGCAGCTCGCCCCGTTCGCCCTGGTAGCAGGTGTGGCTCTCGACCACGATCAGGTCGACCAGGTCCTCGCCGCCCAGCTGCTTGGCCAGCGCCCAGGTCTGCGCCTTGGTCAGGTACATCAGCGGCGTCTCGACGCGGAATTTCCGGTCCATGCCCAGGTTCATGGCGCTCTGCATGGCGTCCAGCGTGTCGCGCCGGCAGTCGGGATAGCCCGAGAAGTCGGTCTCGCACATGCCGCCGACCAGGGCGTCGATGCCCCGGCGATCGGCCAGGGCCGCGGCGTAGATCAGGAACACCAGGTTGCGGCCTGGCACGAAGGTCGACGGCAGGCCGCGCTCGGTCATCTCGATGGCGCGGTCGGCGGTCAGGGCCGACTGGGCCACGGCGCCGAAGCTCCTGATGTCGAGCACATGGTCCTCGCCCAGGCGGTCGGCCCAGTGCGGGAAGCGGGCGGCGACCTGGTGACGGACGGCCTGCCGGGCCTCCATCTCGATGGAGTGACGCTGGCCGTAGTCGAAGCCCAGGGTCTCGACGCGCTCGTAGCGCTCGAGCGCCCAGGCCAGGCAGACGCTGGAGTCCTGGCCGCCGGAGAACAGCACCAGGGCGGCGCCCGAGGGCGCGGAAGGCCCCGAAGGAGAAGAAGACAGGGAAGATGCGGACATGCCGCTCCTCTACACGACCTTGCCTTCGGCTGGAACGGCGGCGCGCGGCGGGGCGACACCCCAGGCGCTCAAGGAACGCCGTTTTGCGCTGTACCTTTTACGGGAATGAGACAAGATACCCGGTGTGGGGGAGCGGATTTCCTCGCTGTATTCAGCATGTCTCCACGCTTGACGTTGCGTCAGGCGATACACCCGTTTTTCTAATTTCTGCTGAAAAGCGAACTTTCAACAATTGGGTGACGTTGCGGAAAGTGAAAAGCCGTAACCTATCGCTGTTTACTTACAGCGCCGCCAGTTGACAGCCAAAGAACGCAAGTATGCAATCTCGCAAAGTCGAAGCAGGTCTGCCGGACACCTGCGCGCCGATCTCCGCAATGGAGATACGACAATGAAAACGTGCGGCGACGAGGAAACAACGGGACGCGGATAGGGGCCGCCGACAAGGCGTCATCGCGTCCAGGGAGGGATTTCGAATGACGCAGACCCCGCGCTTGCGGCGCCTCTTGGCCATGGGCGCTTCGGCCGCCGTGCTGACCGCCGTGGCCGTTCCGGCCTTTGCCCAAAACCAGTCGCCGACTCAGGTTCCGGCCAAGCCGGCCTCCGACAACGTGATCGAGGAACTGGTCGTCACGGCCCAGAAGAAGGAGGAAGCCCTCCAGGACGTGCCGATCGCGGTCTCGGCCTTCAGCCAGGACAGCCTGGAAGCCCAGAAGATCGACGGCGGCCCCAACCTGCAGCAGGCCATTCCGAACGTCAGCTTCGGCAAGAGCAACTTCACCAACAGCTTCAACTTCCAGATCCGCGGCATCGGCTCCAAGGGCGTCGGCGTCTCGGCCGACAGCGGCGTGGGCGTGCACGTCAACAACGCGCCGCTTCAGGCCAGCAACCTGTTCGAGGCCGAGTTCTACGACGTCGAGCGGGTGGAAGTGCTGCGCGGCCCGCAGGGCACGCTCTACGGCCGCAACGCCACCGGCGGCGTGGTCAACATCATCACCGCCAAGCCGTCCGACCGCTTCGAGGCCCTGGGCCGCGTCGAGTACGGCAACTACGACACCAAGAAGGTGCGCGGGATGGTCAACATCCCGATCGTCGAGGAGAAGATGGCCCTGCGCATCGCGGGCGCCCTGGTGCAGCGCGACGGCTTCGTCACCAACACCTTCAACAACCACAAGGTCGACGACCGCGACCTCTATTCCACGCGCGTCAGCCTGGCGGTGAACCCGAACGAGCGCCTGCGCGTCAACCTGATGTGGGAGCACTTCAAGGAAGACGACAACCGCGCCCGTATCGGCAAGCAGCTCTGCACCAAGGACGACGGCCCCGCCACGGTCGGCGGCGTCGCCACCGGCACGTCGCGCCGCTACCTGACGCAAGGCTGCGCCTCGGCCAGCCTCTACAGCAACGCCGCCTACGGCACGGTCAACACCTCGGGCACGCTGTACGGCGTGCTGGGCAACCTGGTGGGCTTCACCAGCGGCGACCTCAACGCCGGCGACACGGTGACCCGCGACCTGCGCGAGATCGAGACCCGCTTCGACCCGATCTACCGGTCGACCTCGGACGTCTACCAGTTCAACTTCGCCTACGACATCACCGACCAGTTGACCTTCACGTCGCTGAGCTCGATCAGCACCGGCGACATCTATTCCAAGCAGGACTACTTCCGGAACATCTCACCGGGCACGTTCAACAACACGGCCCTGACCCCGGGCGGCAACTTCACCGACCCGCAGACCGGCACGGCCAACACCTTCCTGACCTACGACATCTCGAAATCCAACGCCAAGCAGATCAGCCAGGAATTCCGCCTGCAGTCGGCCTTCGACGGCCCGATCAACTTCAACATCGGCGGCATCTACTTCGACTACCGCGGCGTCACCGACTACTACGTGGTCTCGAACGGCCTGACGATCTCGGCCCTGGCGCTGAATTTCCAGAACACCGGCAACCCGACCTGCAACCCGACCACCACGGCCAACTGCATCGGCATCGACACCTCGCCCAACCCGACGGGCGAGGGCCACAACTACTTCGACAACCGCACGCCCTACCACCTGAAGGCCACGGCGCTGTTCGGCGAGGTCTACTGGCAGGCCAGCGAGGACCTGAAGTTCACCCTGGGCCTGCGCCAGACCCACGACAAGAAGACCTCGGACAACATCTCGACCGCCCTGCTCGCCCCCGGCTACGGCCTGATCACCGGTACGCCGGCGCAGCAGAAGTCGGACTTCAAGGAACTGACCGGCCGCCTGGGCTTCGACTACAAGGCCAACCTGCTGTTCACCGACGAGACCCTGCTCTATGCCTTCTATTCCAAGGGCTACAAGGGCGGCGGCGCCAACCCGCCGGGGGCCATCGGCGTGGCCGGCGTGGCGGCGACCTACCAGCCGGAATTCGTCAACGCCTACGAGATCGGGGCCAAGAACACCCTGCTGGGCGGCAGCCTGCTGCTGAACGCCACCGGCTTCTACTACGACTACCAGGGCTACCAGATCTCGAAGATCGTCAACCGCACCTCGGTCAACGAGAACATCGACGCCACCGTCTGGGGCGTCGAACTCGAAACCCTGTGGCAGCCGGTCAAGGGCCTGCGCCTCAACGCCAACGTCGGCTACCTGAACACCAAGATCAAGGACGGCGTGTCCTCGATCGACGTGATGAACCGCACCCAGGGCGACCCGGCCCTGACCCTGGTCAAGGCCGCCCGGCCGACCGCGGCGCTGGGCAGCAACTGCGTCCTGACCACCGCCGGCGTGGCCACCATCATCGGGTCGGGCCTGGGCGGCACCCTGCCGCTGGCCTGCGCCGGCCCAGGCACTGGCGCCAGCAGCTACTACAGCAACCTGGCCAACACCCTCTACACCCTGCCCACCGCTTCGGGCGGGGCGGGCCTGACCGCGGCCCAGGCCACGGCGGTGCAGACCATCCTGGCGGCGGCCGGCGGCCCCGCGGCCGGGGCCTCGACCCTGGCCGGGGCGCTGATCTCGCAGGGCTTCACCCCCGCCCAGGCCACCGGCCTGGTGACGGTGGCGCTGACGGCCAACACCCTGGCCAACGGCGTGGGCCTCTACAACTACGCGGCCGGGGCCTCGATCGACGGCCGCGCCGCCGACCTGTCGGGCAACGAACTGCCCAACTCGCCGCATTGGACCCTGTCGCTGGGCGCCCAGTACACCTGGGACCTGCCGTCCGGCTGGGCCGCCACGGTGCGCGGCGACTACTACCGCCAGAGCGAGCAGTACGCCCGCATCTACAACACCGAGTACGACCGGCTGAAATCCTGGGAGAACGTCAACCTGACGCTCAAGATCGAGAAGCCGGAGCTTGGCCTGTCGATCGACGCCTATGTGAAGAACCTGCTGAACAAGACGCCGATCACCGACGCCTACACCACCGACGACACCTCGGGCCTGTTCACCAATGTCTACACGCTGGAACCGCGCCTCTACGGGGTCAGCCTGACCAAGACCTGGTGAACCTGATCGGGCCGGATCGGCTCGAGACGGGGGCGGCGGATGTCAATCCGCCGCCCCTTCTGCTTTCAGCGCTGTGACTTAACGACTCTGCAAGGCCAAGTCGTCCAAGCTGTGAATTCCCCGACGACCAGCCCCCGGCCGCATGGAAACGCTCGCCCGCCTCATCGATCGCCGCGACCCGGTCGATCCCCGCACGTCCTGCCGGACGGTGCTGGAGATCTTCGCGAGCGAACCCGCCCTCGCGGCCCTGGCGGTGACGCAGGACGGCGCGCCCATCGGCCTGGTCTATCGTGACGTCTTCGTCGGCCAGATGCTGGTCGCCGCCGAACACCTGAACGCACGCCCGATCTCGGAGGTCATGGACCCCGAGCCGCGCAGCGTGCGCGTGGCGATGGAGCCCGGCGTCTTCGTCGACGCCCTGGCCCAGAGCGCAACCCCCGTCTTCCGCACCGCCTTCGTCGCCACCGACGAGGACGGCCTCTATGTCGGCGTCGGCGGCCTGGCCTCCCTGCTCGCCTCGCATCGCCGCAAGCAGCGCGAAGCCCGCGAGGCCATGGGCCTGGTCGAGCGCATGGCGCACGACATCGGCCTGCACCTGGAAGGCGTCCAGGCCTTCACCGACCGGCTGGAACAGCAGCGCCTGGCGCCCGACGCGGCCGCCTGCGTGCGCGCCATCAGCGACACCAGCCGCGACATGAGCGAGATCCTGGGCCGGGCCATGGACCTGCACCGGGCCGCGACCGGCGGCCTGTCGCTGTCGCCCGCGCCGACCCGCCTGCGCGACCTGGCCGACGCGGTCGAGGCCCGCTGGGGCCCGCGCGCCGCCGAGGGTGGCTCGACCCTCCTATTCTCCTATGACGGCGACCCCGAGGCCGCCGCCCTGGTCGACCCCTCGCGCCTGCTGCAGGTGTTCGACGCCCTGATCGACGGTGCCCTGGCCCATGGCCGCGGCGTGATCGAGGCCAGCCTGCGGGCCCGCCTCGACGACGGCCGCCTGCGCCTGGAAGGCGACGTGCGCGACAACGCCGCCGCCGTGACCGCCGAGGAACGCCTGGCCCGCGTGTTCGACCCGCTGGGTGAAGGCCGCATGGACGACCGCGCCGAAATGGCCCTGGGCGTGGGCATGGCCCTGGCCCACCGCGTGCTGCGCGAGATGGGCGGCCAGGTGCGCGCCGAGCCCAATCGCGGCGCCGGCCTGACCCTGCGCTTCGCCCTCACCGCCCCGGCCGCCCAGGTCGAGACCCACGACGAGGAAGACCTCAGCGTCTCGGCCCGCCCGGCCCACATCCTGATCGTCGACGACAACGCCACCAACCGCATGGTCGCCGAGGCGCTGTGCGAGATGTTCGACTGCACCTCAGAGCAGGTGGCCGACGGCGTGGAGGCGGTCGAGGCCGCCCGCACCGGCCGCTTCGACCTGATCCTGATGGACATCAAGATGCCGCGCATGGACGGGGTGGCCGCCACCCGCGCCATCCGCGAGCTGCCCGGCCCGGCCGGCGCCGCCCCGATCGTCGCCCTGACCGCCAACGCCGGTCCCGAGGACGTCGCCGTCTATCTGGCGGCCGGCATGCAGGACGTAGTCGAAAAGCCGATCAAGCCCGAGCGCCTGGCCATCGTGCTCAGCGCCCTGCTGGCCGGCGAGGACGAGCAGGAAGCCGCCTGAGCCCTTCGAGGCCAGTATAAGAGACTTCAACCATAGCGAAAGCTGGACGACCAAAAGTTGTCCAAAGTGTTGGCTTGAGTAATGTCCGCGACACATCGCCGCCGCTACTGGCGTCGCCGCTTCAGCACCTCTAAGTTGATGAAGGAGCGGGAGACCATCGCGTCGTGTTGAATTCGGCCGAACAGCAGGCTTGGGAGTTCCTGAGCAAGGCGCCGCATTATGGCGCGCCGGCCGAGGTCGAAGCCCATTTCGGGCGCGCCCTGGCCGCCTTCGGCTACGACCGCTTCGCCGCCACCCTGGTCAACGCCGAGCGCTACGGCAAGGAGCCGCCGGCCCTGTCGCGCCAGGACTTCGAGGCCTGGGACTCCCGGTACTGGGGCGAGCGCTACGTGGTGCACGATCCCTGCGTGAAGCTGCTGCTGAAGTCCTCCAAGTCGTTCGCCTGGACCGACGCCAAGCCCCTGGGCGACCAACGCGCCCACGCCATGTGGGGCGAGGCCTCCGAGTTCGGCATGAACGACGGCTATGTCGTGCGCGTATTCGGCCCCGCCGGCCACGAGGTGCTAATCCGCATGGCCACGGCCGCGCCCGACACCGACCCGGCCAGCCGCGCCGTGGTCGAAAGCCTGGCCACGGTGTTCGGCACCATCATGCTCAAGCACTGGGAACTGCAGGACGACAATCCCGAGTACGGGGTGATCTCCGAGCGCCAGGCCCAGTGCCTCTACTGGGCCAGCCGCGGCAAGACCGACTGGGAGATCGGGGCGATCCTCGAACTCTCGCCCCGCACCGTCCACCACCATGTCGAGGCGGCCAAGAAGCGCCTGGGCGTGGTCAAGCGGCAGGAGGCGGTGATGAAGGCCGGCGAACTGGGCCTGTTGAAGGCCGAGTGACCGCCCCGCCACGTGCGGATCGGAATGCGCGCGTAACGCTGGAATATGAAATTTCACAACCTTGAATGCGCATCGATCATCTGTTAGGTGTTCGACATATCGCTTGGCGCGTGCGCTGCATTGCCTGGCCAGGCCCTTTTGCGCCAGGGTGTGCGTCAGCGCACAGAAGCGCCCTCCCCCATCATTGGTAATGGCCTCACGGACTGGGGCGGCGCGTCGCATAGGCCGTTTGGCCTATCGGTGATTGGGCGGATCATGCCGCCTAATGCGGGCTGTCCAGAACGGGGGACAGCCATGATCCACATCATCACCTGCGAGAACCGACACCTCTACGGGCCCCAGCTTTGGGCCATGCACGAGGAACGCCGCAAGCAGTGCGTCGAGAAGAACGGCTGGGTCGACCTGGTCGTGCTCGATGGCGGCGAAGTCGACGACTACGACGACTCGCGTGCCATCTACCTGCTGGGCTTCGACGACGACATGCAGCTGGAGGTCGGCCTGCGCCTGCGGCCCACCGACGACCGCTGCATGCTGGCCGACAAGTTCGCCCACCTGATCGCGCCGGACGAGGCCCCCAAGAAGGGTCACGACGTCTGGGAGGCCAGCCGTCTGTTCACCACCGAGGCCTATCGCGCCAAGAAGGGTCCGGGTCGGGGGACCCGGGTGTTCGAGGCCTGGGCCGCGGCCATGGAGCTGGCGCTGGTCAACAACGTCACCCGCTTCGTCGGCATGATCGACATGGCGCTGTACCCCGGCATCATGAACTCGCCGATCGACACGCGCCTGGTCGGACTGCCGCGCCCCTACGAGTTCGGAATCGTCGCCGGCTCGGAAATTCCCCTGTCGCAAGAACTGTTGCAGCGGGTGCGCGAATCGATCGCCATCGAATCGACGGTCGGCTATCACGTCGACGAACTCGACCTGCGGGCCTTCGGCGATCTCGCCGCCGTGCAGCGTCAGGTGCTGCGGGCGATGACGCCCCAGATTCTTCCGGGTTCGGAGCGTGACGAAACCCTTTCCGCCGAAGCGCTTTTCCGCTTGCACGACGCTAGCGGCCAAGCTCGGCGGATCTGGAACGATCGCGGTCGGAAATCGGAGTTTCAGCTTAACGCTTAGGCGGAGCCCAAGCTCCACCTCAGCGACGTAGCGCCGCACCTGCCCTAGCTCGGCTTTCGCCTACGCCCCGGTCGTGTCATTTTACACAAACAACCGTTGGAGGCGAAAAAGTTGAGTGAAGAAACCGAAGGCCGGCGACCCAACCCGGTCGATCTGCACGTCGGCGGTCGAGTCCGTATGCGTCGCAAGCTGTTGGGCGTGAGCCAGGAACAACTGGCCGATTCCCTGGGCCTGACGTTCCAGCAGGTCCAAAAGTACGAGCGCGGCGCCAACCGCGTCAGCGCTTCGAAACTGTATGAGATCGCCCGCACCCTGCAAGTGCCGGTGTCCTTCTTCTTCGACGGTCTCGCCGATCCGATGAGCGGCGCCGAAGAGGACGAAGTCGGTCACCACGCCGAACGCGTCGTTCAGGAATTCCTGACCACGCCGGAAGGCCTGGAACTGGCCGAGGTGTTCCCGAAGATCAATCGCGGCCGCGTCCGCCGCCAGGTCCTGGACCTCGTCCGCGCCATGGCCGAGGAAGCCGCCCGCGCCGACGCCTGATCCTCGCGATCATCGAGTAAAAGCTTAGAAGAGCCTCGCCTCCCCCCAGGCGAGGCTTTTTCTATGGGCCATCCATGTAGGCCAGGGCGCGCTCAGCCGGTGCTGGCCCGGCTCTGGGCCGCCAGCCAGATCCGCTTGGCCGTCTGCAGGCTGGCGGGCGCCAGCCCCCGCAGGTCGTGGCTGCGCAGGAAGGTCAGGCCCAGTTCGCGGTCCTTGCGCCAGGCCACCTTCACGTCGTGAGCAAAGCCGCCGACCAGGTCCACCAGCTGCACGTTGGCCGGCGGGGTCGACCCCGACAGCATCAGGATGCGCGCGCCGCCGTCCGAGACATCCTTGATCACGCAGTCCCAGGCGAAGGCTCCGCACAGCACCTTGCCCGACCTGTTGGTGTTCAGGCGCGGCGCAGCGCGACGATCGGCCCCCGTGCCTGAATCAAACTTCGACATGACCCCAACAACGCACGGCGCGGTTAATCGGTCGTCGGTTTAGACGGTTTTTCCGCCGTTTACCTAAGCTTGGCCGTGGATGGTTTGGGCGCCGGCTCAGGCCGCGTCCCGCCCCGGCTCGGGCCGCCAGCCGTTGTTCAGCAGGTCCAGCGCCATCAGGTGCGCCAGCTCCAGCACCTGGCCCTCGAGGCTGTCGAGCAGCTCCAGACGGCGCGAGGGCGAGGGCGTGTGGGCGTAGAGCGCGCACAGCACGTGAAGGCGCGCGCGGATGCTGGGCGGCTGGAAGTCCGAATGCAACACCGACGGCGTAGACAGCTCGGCGTCGGAGACACCTCGGCGGCCGAACGGCCCGGACGGCGCATCCTCGGGCGCATCCCCGAGCCCCGGCCACGACGAACTCCCCTGCCCCGCCCCGCCTTGTGCTGGCGCCTGAACCTGTCCCTGCTGCTGCGACGACTTCCTGGACATCACTGAACTACGCTTTCCTTCCTCGGGGTTAGAACTCATCAGGCCACCAGGGCCGGAGCGCCGCAGCGCATGCCGTTGGTCCGCACATCGGCCTCGCCCAGGCCCACGCCGACCAGGGCGGTCAGGCGGTTGATCGCCACGTCGAGGGGCGAGGCGGCGGCGGCCAGCAGCGGCTTCAGGGCGGCCAGGATCGACGACTCACCCAGGCCCAGCTGCAGGCCCAGCAGGTGGACGTCCAGCGAGAGGTTGCCGATCAGGGTGGCCACCGTGGTCGACACCAGGTCGCTGGTCTTCACGGTCTTGACCGTGCCGGCCGCCACGTCGGCGCTGCTGAACACGACATTGCGGAACGTCGCGCCGCCCAGGTCGACCTTCGACGAGCCGTCGACGGTGAACAATGGGGCCTGGACGATGCGGCCCTTGGTCGGGGTCAGGCCGACCTTGAAGTTGTTGAGCTTGCTGGTGTCGACCTGGCCGATGGAGACCGAGCCGACGCTGGGCTTGACCGCCAGCGTGGTCGTGCGGGCCTTGCAGTCCAGCGCGGCCAGCTTGGCCTCGCCCGAGGCCAGCTCGACGAGCAGCGGAACCTTGATCTGGGCCAGGCCGCCCAGGATGCCCGATCCCAGGAGCTTGGCCTCGACATAGAGCCGCGTCTGGGCGGTGCGGATCACCACCGACTTGTCCTGCGTCACGGTCATGTACGGCGAGTTGTTCATCGGCTCGCCGATGGCCAGCCAGGCGTCGACATCGGCCAGGCCCGGAACGGCCGCGCCCAGGTCCAGCTGCACCTGCCGGGCGCCGTTGCTCAGCATCAACATGGCGTTGGCCAACTGCATGGCGTCGGTGCCGATCCCCGCGCTGGAGCCACCGGCCACGTGGTCCTGGCGGCCGTAGGGGCCAAGGTCGACCAGCGTGCTGAGCTTGACGCTCTGGCTGGAGGCCGTCGCCGAGGCCAGCACCGTGGCGGCGCTGGCGGCGCGGCTGTCGCCGGCGGCGTTCAGCACGTCGGCCAGCACCGACAGAGCCTTGCCGGTCTTAACGTCGGTGGCCAACAGGTCGTCGTAGCTGGCGGCGTTGATCCCCAGCTTGGTGTCCAGTGCGTCGAGATAGTTGAACAGATTGACGTCGGCGTCGGCCAGGGCGTTGTAGTCCATGACCGACAGGCTGACCTTGCTGCCGGTCAGGCCGGTCAGCAGGGCGTTGGCCACCCCGGCGTCGAGACTGGCCAGGCGGGTGCCGATCGAGAAGCTGGCGAGGTCGGCGCGCGTGGCCGTGGCCTGACGGCGGATCGGGATCTTCTTCTTGCCCAACAGGGCCTGGCCGAAGAACAGGTCGGCCTCGCCGTCCAGAACCACGCGGGCGGCGTCGGGATCGACCTCGCCGGGCTTGAAGCGGTGGCTGGGGCCGCCGGTCGCGCTGGGATCATAGCGGCCGCGCGCGACCTGCGCGGTGACCGCCCCGCCGATCGGGTTGATCTCGACCGTGGCGTTGGCCGCGGCCTGGGCGCGGGCGATATCGCTCGCGGCGGCCAGGGCCGCCAGGTCGGCCACGCCCTGCAGACGGCGCGACTGCAGGTAGACCGAGCCCACGTCGACGGCCAGGGCCGCCAGGCCGACGCCGCCCGTCAGGGTCGCGGCGGCGATGATCGCCACGCCCCCTTTCTGGTCGCGAAGCCAACGGCGCATCATTCAGTAGCCCCCCAGACGGACCGACGCCTGGCGCGTGATCATGCTCGACGGCATCGGCGCGATCTTGGCGAAGGCGAAGACGACGGTCTTGGAGGCGTCGTAGGAGACCGACACCACGGTGCGGTCGGAACGTTCGGTGACGGTGGTCTTCACCAGGGTCGTGTCGAGGGCGGAATAGTCGGCGATGCCCTCGGTCACGGCGGCCTTGGCCAGCGAGGCGCGCTCGGCCCCGGTCAGCCCGGCCACCGCCGCCCGCGCGGCGTCGTTGGCCACCTGCTGCACCGAGTGGGCCATCCAGAAATAGGCGCCCCAGCCGAGCATGCCCACCACGAGCATGATGAGCATCGGGCACACGAGGGCGAACTCGACCAGGGCGGTCCCGGTCCGGTCCGCGCCGAACTTCTGGAAGAACTGCTGTTTGCGCATCTACGCCTCCGCACATCCCTTCGGTTGCGGCGTAAGCGTAAGTCGACCTTGGCTGTCGGCGAGTTCTTACGGAAAATCCGCGTTATTTGAAGTTCGCGTAGTTGGGAACTTGGCCTTAGTGCGACGTTGTGCCGCTGGGATAACACTGTTGTCCCCAGACTCGCGTGGCGGTAACTTTAAGTCGCAACCAACCAACCATTCCGAGAGTTTGTTTCAGCGATTGCGGAGCGTCCGGATTTTGCGTGGATCTGGAGAGGGTGACATGAAGTCGCGCGACGTCGCGCCGGCCAGGGTGACCGCCGGGGAAATCAGCAGGAATTTCGGTCAGTGGCAGGACGTAGCCCTGTCTGGACCGGTAATCGTGACTCACCACGGCCGACCACGGGTGGTGATGATCTCGGCCGAGCACTACGCGGCCGCGGGCCTGGCCGAAGGACCGGCCGGCTTCGACAACGATTCCGCCCTGCAGACCGCCGAGACGGCCCGCTCGGCGGTGTTGGGGCATCTGAACGAGGCCTTCGTCGCGCTCGATCCAGACCTCAAAATCACCGCGGTCAACGCCGTCTTCGAGGACCTCAAGGGGGCTAGCGCGGCGCAACTGGTCGGCCTGGCCTGGACCGAGGTGTTCAGCGCCCCGGTGCAGGCCCTGATCGGCGAGCAGTTCCGCCGCGTGCTGCGCACCGGCGAAACGCTGGAGTTCGAGTCGGAATCGACGGTGCAGTCGGGCCGCTGCTTCGGCGTGCGCGTGTTCCCCTACCCCGGCGGCGTGGCGGCTCTGTTCGTCAATCGCACCGAGGAACGCGACCTGCGCGCCCGCCTGGACCGCGCCGCGGCGCTGGAAACCGCCCTCTCGGTGCTGCCGGGCGTGGCCACGGCCCGCCTCAACATCCGCGGCGTGCTGACCTCGATGGACGCCGACTTCCTGCGGCTGACCGGCTTCTCCGAGGCCGAGCTGCGCGACTGCCGGCTCAGCGACATCGTCCGCCCGGCCGAGCGCCGCGCCCTGACCCAGGCCGTCGAGCATGCGCTGCAGGGCGACGCCCCCGCCCGCCTGCCCGTGACCCTGCTGATCAAGGACGGGGCCGAGCGCACCATCGAACTGGCCCTGGCCACCGTGCGCCGCGACGGCGTTCCCGAAGGCGTGCTGGCGGTGCTGTCGACCTGACAAGGCCAGGCCCGGGCCCCGATCGAACTTGACCGAACGGAACATTCGCTCGGGCGTTTTACCCTGCGCGCTTGTATTTTCGACGCCCGCGAGGCAAAGCCAAAACGTTGATTTTCGTATACGGAAATAACGTCATGGCGACCCCGCCTCCCACGCACCCGATCGACCGGCACGTCGGCGCGATGATCCGCGCCCATCGCCGCGCGGCCGGCGTCTCGCAGGAGGAACTTGGCAGGGCCCTGGGCCTGACCTTCCAGCAGATCCAGAAGTACGAGACCGGCGAGAACCGCGTCAGCGCCTCGAAACTGGTCGAGGTGGCCCGGGCGCTGTCGCTGCCCGTCGGCGCATTGTTCGAGGGCGTAGACGTCGTCGCCGGCGGCGGCGAAAGCCTGATCGCCCGCTTCATGAGCCTGCGCGAAGCGGGCTCGTTCATGGAAGCCGCCGTCGCCCTGCCCGAACCGGTGCGCAACGAGCTCTTCCGCCTGGCGACGGTGTACGTGGCCGAGGAGCAGGCGGCGGGCTGACCCCGCCTGGCTTACATGATCGTCACGGAGTGCGAGGCGGTGAGCGTGCCGGTGACGCTGCATCCCGGCGATCCCGGGACCGTCGCGCCCGAGAAGGTGACGGTGCTCGGCGCCCCGTTCGTCCAACTGGCGGTCGTCGCGCCGCCGCAGGTCCAGGGCGACGTGAAGCCCATCCAGATCATCACCGAAGACGTGCTGGTCGGCAGAACGATCCAGGGCGTGCCGCTGGCCGTCAGCAGATAGCCGCATGCCCAGTCGCCGGGCTGGATGGCCACGCTGGAGATCACCGCCGTGGCGCCGCTGGTGTCGATGCTGCCCGTCATCTCGACCGAGCAATCGACGCTCGTGGCCTGCGGGTGCGATACCGTCAGGTTTCCGCTCAGGGTGAAGTTCGCGACGGGACTGGGCGTGAACGTCGCGGCCGAAGCCGAACTGGCGGCGCCCGCGGTCGCGAGGGCAAGGACGGCGGACAGGACGGCGGCGCACTTGATCACGCTTAACTCCCCACGCGTTGTTGTTATCCTCTACCGATACTTACATTACTATAAGTTATTGGCAATAAGCCGCTCAACCCAGGGGGCGCGCGTCGCGGTCCACGATCGGCCAGGGCGGCGAACCGCTCGCGACCGGCGTCTCGGCGTACGCTGGAACGGAGTGGATGGACAGATCGTCCAAGGCTTCAAAAGCCAAGCCGATTTCGCCGCAACCGATCTGGAAGCAAAACGAATACAACGAATTGTCGGGAGGAACCGTTGGTGGCTGGGGGCGGGATCGAACCGCCGACCTGTGGGTTATGAATCCACCGCTCTAACCATCTGAGCTACCCAGCCGCCGAAGCGGAGCGGGCTTATAAGCGCAAACCGGGGCGGGCTTCAAGCCCGGTTTGCGATCTCATCCACAACTGCGCTCAAACGCCTGGCGAGGCTGTCGGGACCGTAGTCGGCCAGGACCGCCTCGCGGGCCTTTCGGCCGAAAGCGACCGAGGCGACCGGGTCGGCGATCAGGTCCGCCAGGGCGTCGGCCAGGGCCGCCGCGTCGCCGGGCGGCGGCAGGCGGCCGCTGGCGCCCTCGACGATCATCTCGTCGGGCCCGGGAATGGCGCTGGCGGCGACCGGCAGGCCGACAGCCATGGCTTCCAGCAGCACCAGCGGGAAACCCTCCTGGTAGGACGGGAAGGCGAAGACGTCGCCGGCAGCCAGGAACGCCGAGGCGTCGCGCCAGCCGACCAGGCGCATGCGATCGCCCAGGCCATGCTCGGCGATCAGGCCCTCCAGCTTGCCGCGCTCGTCGCCCTCGCCGGCGATCTCGACCTCGAAGGCCAGGCCCCGGTCGCGCAGCAGGGCGGCGGCGGCGACCAGCACGTCGAAGCCCTTCTTGGGGTGCAGGCGACCGGCGGCGACGATGCGCGGCGGCCGGCCGGCCTGGGCGAACGGCTGGGCCAGCGTCGTGGGAATCTTCACGGCGTTGGGCACGAAGTGCACGCGGCTTGCCGGGACGCCGCGCTCGACCGCCAGCTCGGCCAGGTGGCGGCCGACGCAGATATAGTCGGTGCGGGTGGTCTCGACGTCGAACGCCGGCTTGTGGACGCAGATGGCCAGGCGCGTCGCCTCCGGCGCGGCCTTCTCGAACAGGCGGGCCGGCCGCTGGCCGTGGCTGAGGATGATCGCCGGCTTCACCGCCCGCACGATCCGCCTGGCCGCGCCCAGGGTGAGCGGGTCCCAATCGGTATGGGCGGGCATCGACAGCAGCGGCGGGGTACGCCCCGCCTGCGCCTTGGCCACCGCTCCGCCGGCCCGGACCACGCCCGCGCAGATCCCGCCCCGGCGCGCGGCCCAGGCCTCGAGGATCGGCTGATAGTCGAGGAACACCTGCTCCAGGCCGCCCAGACCCTTGCCCAGCATGGCGTGCAGGATGGCGGTCAAGGGCGGGCTCCGAAACGAACGGGGGAGGCCGGAAACTTCCCCGCGCCGCCCACGGTGTCAATGGAGGGAGAGAAATGCCCCCTCCCCCTCGCCCGGCGGAGGAAAAGGCGGTTATGGTCCCCCCATGCGTTCATCCATGATCTTCGCCGCCTCCGCCCTGCTCGCCATCGCCGCCTGCGGCCCCGGCGAGGCTCAAGACAGCAGCGCCCCGGCGGTCACCGCCGATGGCGGCCCGGTCGAGACCCGCGCCGCCAACGCTCCCGACCAGAAGCCGGCCTTCGCCGGCCAGACCCGCGCGCCCCTCAAGGCCGCCGGCGTCGAGTACCAGGTGCAGGTCGTGGCCAAGGGGCTGGACCATCCGTGGGCCATCGCCTTCCTGCCCGACGGCTCGGCCCTGGTGACCGAGAAGGGCGCCGGCCGCCTGCGCATCCTGGCCAAGGACGGCAAGCTGTCGCCCGCCGTGACCGGCCTGCCGGCGGTGGACGTCAACGGCCAGGGCGGCCTGCTGGGCCTGGCGATCGATCCGCACTACACCGAGAACGGCCTCGTCTACTGGAGCTACGCCGAGCCGCGCGACGGCGGCAACGGCACGAGCGTGGCCCGCGGCAAGCTGGTCCCCGGGACCGCGCCGAAGCTCGAGAACGTGCAGGTCATCTGGCGCCAGACCCCGACCCTGGCCTCGGCCCTGCACTTCGGCGGGCGCCTGGTCTTCGCCCGCGACGGCAACCTGTTCGTCACCACCGGCGAGCGCTCGATCCTCGAAGGCCGTCGCCAGGCCCAGAACCTGGACGGCACGCTGGGCAAGGTGGTGCGGATCAAGCCCGACGGCTCGCCCCCCGAAGGCAACCCCTATGCCGGCCAGGCCGGCGCCAAGCCCGAGATCTGGTCGATCGGCCACCGCAACCTGCAGGCCGCCGCCATCAATCCCAAGACCGGCGAGCTGTGGACGGTCGAGCACGGCGCCAAGGGCGGCGACGAGCTCAACATTCCCCGCGCCGGCAAGAACTACGGCTGGCCGAGCATCACCTATGGCGAGGAGTATTCCGGCAAGCCGATCGGCGACGGGATCACCGCCAAGGAAGGCCTGGAACAGCCGATCTACTACTGGGATCCGGTGATCGCGCCCTCGGGCATGGCCTTCTACGAGGGCGCCCTGTTCCCCGCCTGGAAGGGCAGCCTGCTGGTCGGCTCGCTGAAGGAGCACCACATCGCCCGCCTGACGCTGGACGGCGACAAGGTGGTCGGCGAGGAGCGCATCGCCGCCGAGTTCGGCGAGCGCATCCGCGATGTCGTCGTCGGTCCCGATGGCGCCGTCTGGGCTGTGACCGACGAGGACGACGGCAAGGTGATCCGGATCGTCCCGAAGGGCTGAGCCTCTAGTCCACCTCGCGGCGGGCCCGCCAGGCCTTGCGGGCCTCGGACGGCTTACCCTTGACGAGAGCCCCCGCGGCCAGGCCCGCCAGGAACGAGGCGGTCGGATGGGCCAGGATGATGTCGGCCACCCGCTCCTCGATGGGGGCCTTGCGCTCCTTGGCCTGCTGGTTGGACTGGGCCAGCGCCCAGATCGCCACCACCGCCGCCGCGATCGCCGCGACGATGGCGTGGGCCCAGGCCGCGCCGACCAGTGAGGCCAGGAAGGCGAACACCGCCATCGCGCCCGAAATCGCGGCTATCGCCGCCGCCATGACCAGACCTGCGCCGCGCACCAGGCGCGAAGTCAACCTGTCGATGAAATCGTCCACCATCGCCCTCTCCGTCGAACAGCCTCTTCGGCTAACGCGCGACACGGGGTTTGGTGTCAGCCAGCCGACTTAGAGCGGGTCGCCCAGCATATCCGCGACGGCCTCACCGATGGCCAGGCTGCTGGTCAGACCGGGGCTCTCGACGCCGAACAGCGCCACCAGGCCAGGCAGGCCGTGCGTGTCGGCGCCGCGCAGCTGGAAGTCGGGCTGGGGCTCGCCCGGGCCATGGATCTTGGGACGCACGCCGGCGTAGTCGGGCGTCAGCGCGCCGTCGGGCAGGCCCGGCCAGAACTTGCGGATATAGGCGGCGAAGGCCTCGGCCCGGTTCGGGTCCACCGAGTAGTCGGGCGCGGGCACGTACTCCAGATCGGGTCCGAACACCGCCTGGCCGCCCATGTCGTTGCGATAGTGGGTGCCCAGCGCCCCATGGATCGGCGGCGGATAGACCAGGCGCTGGAAAGGCGCCTTTCCGGTCAGCCGGAAATAGACGCCCTTGCCGAAGTGGGCCTTCGGGATCTGGTCCTTCGGAAAGCCGTCGATGCTGCCCGCCACGTCCTGGGCCGACAGCCCCGGCGCGGTGACCAGCAGGCGGCAGGTCAGGGTCGTCGGCTCGGCGCCGCCGGCCCGCACGGAAAAGCCGCCGGCCTCCAGAGGGGCCGCGCCCTCGAAAGGCGTTCCCAGCACCACCGCTCCGCCGGCGGCCTCGATCTCGCCGTGCAGGGCCAGCATGTAGTCATGGCTGGCGAAGACCCCGCTCTCGGGCGACAGCAGGGCGGCGTGGGCGTTGAGGCCGGGCTCCAGCGCCACGGCCTGGGCGCCGGACAACCGCTCCATGCCCTCGACGTCGTTGGCCAGGGCCTGGTCCCAGATGGCGTCGAGGCGGGCGATCTCGTCGTCGCTGGTGGCCACCACCAGCTTGCCGCACTTCTTGTAGGCCACCTTGTGGGCGTCGAGGAACGCGTAGAGCCGCCGCCGCCCCTGCACGCACAGGCGGGCTTTCAGCGAACCGGTCGGATAGTAGAGCCCGCCGTGGATCACCTCGGAATTGCGCGACGACACGCCCTGGCCGATGTGGCCCTGCGCCTCCAGCACCGCCACGACCAGTCCCCGCTGCGCCAGGGCGTAGCCGCAGGCCAGCCCCACGGCGCCCGCGCCCACCACCACGGCGTCGAAATCGAAGTCGGTCATTTGAACGCCACCGGCTTACGCGCCCCGTGCCGGACGCCGAGAATGAGAATGTCCCGCTCAAGGATGCGGTAGAGGATGATGTAGGTAGGAAGGGTCACGCCCCGAACGTTCGCGCCACAGGCTGGCTTCAGGCCATACCCTTCCGGTGCATTCGCGAGACTTTGACGGCGCTGCAGCAGGTGAGCGACGAAATCCGAAGCGGCGCGAGGTTGATCCGCCGCGAGATCGTCGCCGACGCCCTGGATATCCTTCGCGGCCGAAGCGCTCAGGCGAACAGGCCTCAAGCCCTATCGCCCCGGGCGGCCGCCATCTGTTCGTACCTGCTCTTCAGGGCATGAAGGAACTCGAAGGCGTCGACCTCGCCCATACCCGCGCTCGGATCAGCCTCGACCTCTTCGGCGAGCGCATTGAATGCGGCCTCTCCGCCCAGAAGATCGACCGCACGGAAATGCTCGAGTTCGAGCAACGCCGCCGTCACAGCCTCGTCCAGCGAAGCGAACTCCCCGGCCGCGACCCGCGCATCCAGCGCCTCGACGGCGCTGGCGGGCAGGTTCACGGAAACCAGATGGGCTTTCTGCAAAGGCCTGTTCATGGCTGGAAGCCTAGCACGAACCCCTGCCCGCGCCATCCGCTCGCAAGCTTGGCCATTGCCAAAGAGCGTGCGACGTGATCAGCCGGAGATTGTGTCCGGAGCCTCAATGTCCATGCGCGTCCTTGTCCTGTCCGCCATCGCCCTGCCCTTCGCCCTGCTGGGCGCAACCGCGCAGGCGCAAACGCCGGCCTATCATCGACTGACCGGCGACCAGGTCATCTGGAACCGCAAGCCCGAAGGCGGAGACATGGCGGCGGCCTATCCCCGCGCGGCCATGGACGCCGAGCGCGGCGGGGCGGCGGTGCTGGAATGCCTGCTCACCCCCAAGGGCGGCGTCGCCGACTGCGTGGTGCTGGCCGAATCCGAGCCCGCCTTCGGCGAGGCGTCGCTGAAGGTCGTGCGGAAGTTCGGCTTCGACCCGCGCAAGGCGCCCCCGGAAGCCCTGACCGGGGCCGTCGTGGCGATCCCGATCAGCTGGGGCGCGCCCAACGCCGTGGCCCCCTCGACCCTGGAATACGTCGCCGGCCGACGCGCCTATCTGATGACGCCGACCAAGGCCGGCGGGAAGATCGCCTGTGGGACCAAGGCCGCGCCCGACCAGCGCTGCGACCTGCACGACCTGTCCTGGGACAGGCAGCCCTATCTGGAAGACACCGCGCTCGCCGTGCGGAGCGTCGACGGCGGCCCTCCCGTCACCGGACTGATGTGCGCCACGCGCCCGGACCGCCAGCTGGACGGCTGCGAGCCCCTCGGCGAACCGACGGACGCGCAGCTGAACGCCATGGACCAGCTGGCCGGGATGTTCACCGCCAAGGCCAAAGCCGACGACAAGACCCCGCTGGCTCAAGGCCGGGTCATGCTGCGGTTCAACTGGCCGGTGCTGCGGCGGGCGGTCGACGCCAGCCGCCTCAGCCCGTCGACCAAGCCCTGAGCCCGAGGCCTCAGGCCGCTCCCTCCCACTGGCCCCACAGCCTGGTCGCCGTGACCTTGGCCTTCTCGACCGCCGCTTCCTTGACGTGGCCGTAGCCGCGGATCTCGGACGGAACCTGGGCCAGCTTCACCGCCAGGGCCTTGTTCTCCGGACGCAGGCCGGCGGTCAGGCGGTCCAGCGTGACCTCGTAGTCGGCGACCAGGCCGCGCTCCATCCTGCGCTCCTCGGTCTTGCCGAAGATGTCGAAGGCCCCGCCGCGCAGGCCCTTCATGCGGGCGATGGCCGGGAAGGCCAGGTCCAGCATCCAGCCGCCGAAGGCGATCTTCCTTGGCTTGCCGTCCTTGCCCTTGGGCGCGATCAGCGGCGGCGACAGCCAGACCTTGGCCTTGCCGCCCTTGAAGGTTCCGGCCAGTTCCTGGGCGAAGCGCCCGTCGGTATATAGGCGGGCGACCTCGTACTCGTCCTTGTAGGCCATCAGCCTGTAGAGGTTGGTCGCCGCCGCGCGGGTCAGCGGCAGCTCGGCCCCCTCCCCGACCACCGCGACCTCGGCATGCCGGACCTTGGCGATGCGCTCGGCGTAGCGGGCGGCATAGTGAGCGTCCTGGTAGGCGACCAGGTCCTCGACCCGGCGGGCGATCAGGGCGTCCAGCGGCTCGGTCTCGGGCGTGACGACCGCGACCGGCTTGTCGCCGGCCGCGGCCGGGTCGAAGGCGATCTGGCGGCCCAGCTCGAAGGCCTGCAGGTTGGCCTCGGCGTCCACGCCGTTCAGCTTGATGGCGCGATAGAGGGCGCGGCTGGAGACCGGGATCACCCCGCGCTGCCAGGCGAAGCCGACCATGATCATGTTGGCGTAGATGGCGTCGCCGAAGCGGGCCTCGGCCAGGCGCTGGGCCGGGCAGGCGTCGAAGGCCTTGGTGGCGGCCTTGACCCGGCGCGCCATCGCCCCGCCGTCGAACTTGACGTCGCGGCTGGTGACGAAGTCGGCCGTCGGCGCGAAGTCGCTGTTGCCGAAGGCCATGGTGCGGTCCTTGGCGTACAGCGCCAGGGCCTCGGGGCTGGCGGCCACCAGCAGGTCGCAGGCGATCAGCACGTCGGCGCTGGCGGCGGGCACGCGGCCGCCGACCACCGTCTCCTCGGTCTCGCCGATCTTGACGTGGCTGAACACCGAGCCGCCCTTCTGGGCCAGGCCCGTCATGTCGACCACGCTGCCGGCGCGGCCGTCGACGTGGGCGGCCATGGCCAGGATCGAGGCCACGGTCGTGACCCCGGTCCCGCCGACGCCGGTGAAGATGATGCGGCGAACGCCGTGGAACTCCTCGAACGCCGGCAGAGGCGTGGAGTCGGCCGAAAGCGGCGCGGGCTTGACCTTCTCCCCGGCCTTCTCGGCCCCTTCCAGGGTCACGAAAGACGGGCAGAAGCCCTCCAGGCACGAATAGTCCTGATTGCAGCTGGACTGGTTGATCTTGCGCTTGCGGCCGAAGGCGGTGTCGAGCGGCTCCACCGACACGCAGTTGGACTTCACCGAGCAGTCGCCGCAGCCTTCGCAGACCAGCGGATTGATGAAGACCTTCTGGGTGGCCTTGGCCATGGTCCCGCGCTTGCGGCGGCGGCGCTTCTCGGTGGCGCAGGTCTGGTCGTAGAGCAGCACCGTGGTCCCGGGCGTGTCGCGCAGGGCCTTCTGCACGGTCATCAGCTCGGATCGCGGGAACACCTCGACCCCGGGGGCCAGGTCGGCGACCCCGGCATAGCGTTCCAGCTCGTCGACGACGATGACCGTCTTGGTGACACCCTCGCTGGCCAGCTGGCGGGTGATCTGGGCCGGGGTGAAGCCGCTTTCGGCGCGCTGGCCGCCGGTCATGGCCACCGCGTCGTTGAACAGCAGCTTGTAGGTGATGTTGGCCCCGGCCGCGACGGCGGCCCGGATGGCCAGGGAACCCGAGTGGTTGTAGGTGCCGTCGCCCAGGTTCTGGAAGACGTGCTTCTCGGTGGTGAAGGGGGCGGCGCCCACCCAGGTCAGGCCCTCGCCGCCCATGTGGGTGTTGAGGTCGGTCGAGGGGTCGTTGAAGCCGGCCATGTAGTGGCAGCCGATGCCCGCCAGCGCCCGGCTGCCTTCCGGCAGCTTGGTCGAGGTGTTGTGCGGGCAGCCCGAGCAGAAGAACGGCTTGCGGGCCTGGTCCGAGGCCAGGCTGACCGCGGCGACGCCGGCGGCCGAGACGCGGTTCAGGTAGGCCCGCGCCCGTTCCATATGCGGTCCGTCGGGCAGGCGGTCATAGATGGCCAGGGCGATCTCGGCCACCGACAGCGAGCCCAGCTCAGACAGCAGCGGATGGCCCTTCTCGTCGGTCTTGCCGATGATGCGCGGGCGGGCCTGGGCGGGCAGGTCATAGAGCGCGGCTCGGGCCTGGGGCTCGATCAGGGCGCGCTTGTGCTCGATGACCATCAGGGTCTCGAGACCGGCGGCGAAGGCGCGCAGGCCCAGCGGCTCCAGCGGCCAGGGCATGCCCACCTTGTAGACCGAGACGCCCAGGTCGGCCGCCTCCTGCAGGCTCATGCCCATGGCCGAGAAGGCTTCCAGCACGTCCTTGTAGGCCTGGCCCTGGCAGACGATGCCCAGGCGGGCCTTGCCGACCTTCACGTGCGAGGCGCCCAGCACCACGCGGTCGATCTGGTTGGCGCGGGCGAAGGCCAGGGCGGCGGGGATCTTGTGGAGGCGGAGGCGGCGCTCCTTCTCCATCGGCTGGTCCTTCAGCCGGATGCCCAGCCCCCCGGGCGGCATGGCGAAATCAGGAATGACCGCCTGGTGGCGGCCCAGCGACACGTCGATGGTGACGCCCGAGTCCATCGTGTCGGCAAGGGCGATCAGGCCGGTCCACAGCCCCGAGAACCGCGACATGGCGATGCCCAGGATGCCGTAGTCCAGCACCTCCTGCACGTCGGCGGGCGACAGCACGGGGATCTCGAAGTCCTGGAAGGCGAACTCCGACTGCGACGGCAGGGTCGAGCTCTTGCAGGCGTGGTCGTCGCCGGCCACGGCCAGGACGCCGCCGGTGGGATAAGTCCCCGCGAAATTGGCGTGCTTGAAGACGTCGCCGGTGCGGTCGACGCCCGGCGCCTTGCCGTACCACATGCCAAAGACGCCATCGTGCGTCGCGCCGGGGAAGAGGTTGGCCTGCTGGCTGCCCCAGACCGCGGTGGCGGCGAGGTCCTCGTTCAGGCCTTCCTTGAAGACCACGTCGTGGGCGGTGAGCAGCTTGTTGATGCGGGCGGCCTGCTGGTCGAGGCCGCCGAGGGGCGAGCCGCGATAGCCCGACACGAAGCCGGCGGTGTTCAACCCAGCGAGTCGGTCCAGGCGCTTTCTATCGAGCAGCACACGGAGCAGCGCCTGCACGCCAGTGATGAAGGCGCGACCATCTTCGAGCACATATTTGTCGTCGAGCGTGACTTCCGAGTGCCGCATGGCAAAAATTTTCCTCCCGGGTCTTTTCGCCCGTAAGGCAATATCTTATAGAAGCGCGGAAATTGTTTGCCCAAGGCGTGCCCGACTCGGGCGGGCTTTGCGCAAGATCGACGCGTCAAACACCCTCTGGGGGGAGGAATTCTTGTCCGAACAACTCGACGCCGTGGATGCCAAGATCCTGGATCTCATCCAACACGACGCCGGACTGTCCGTCGCCGAGATCGCCGAGCGAGTCGGGCTGTCCTCCAGCCCGTGCTGGCGGCGCATCAAGCGGCTGGAAGACGCCGGCGTCATCCAGCGCCGCGTGACCATCCTGGACCGCGAAAAGCTGGGCCTGGGCTTCGAGGTCTATTGCACCGTGAAGCTGTCGCTGCCGACCAAGGAAAACCTCGAGACCTTCGAGCACGCGGTCGCCAAGTGGGCCGAGGTGGTGCAGTGCGCCACCGTGACCGGCGCGGCCGACTACGAGATGCGCATCGTCACCCGCGACATGCACGCCTTCGACGAGTTCCTGCGCGACAAGATCCTGTCGCTGGGCCTGGTGTCGAACATCGAGAGCCGTATCGTCATCCGCGGCGTCAAGAACTCGACCGCCGTGCCGCTGGGCCTGGTCAGCCCGTACGTCAGCCCGCTGAGCTGAGGCGCGTTCGTTCGAGGGCGGTGGGGGCCGCCCTCGACGAGACCCCTTGCATCCGAAGACGGACCGTCCTCTCCTAGGCGCAAGGTCGAGCCACATCGACCGGGAGGACACGCCCCATGGGCCAGCACGCCGACCAAGCCGGCGAACACCGCGCCGCGGGCGAGGAGCGCTATCGCACCTTCGCCGACTTCTATCCCTTCTATCTCTCCGAACACCTCAACCACACCAGCCGCCGGCTGCACGTCGTCGGCACGGGACTGGTCATCGTCAGCCTGGTGATGGGCTTCACGGTCAGCCCGTGGTTCTTCCTGGCCGCGCCGCTGGTCGGCTACGGCTTCGCCTGGGTCGGCCACTTCGTGTTCGAGAAGAACCGCCCGGCCACCTTCTCCTATCCGCTCTACAGCCTGATGGGCGATTTCCGGCTGTTCTTCGAAACCGTGGCGGCCCGCCGCCCCTGGTGACGGCGAAAACCGAGACGAGGCTTTCCGACTGGCGCCGCGCTTGCTGCTCAAGCTGGCAAGCGACCCAATTCGAGAAAGCCGCCGCCTCATGTTCCAGAAGAAGAAAGACGCCCCCGCCCCGCTGGCCCTGGAGCCGCTGGCGGCCGCTCCGACGCCCGCGCCGCTGGCCCAGGCCGCTCCGGCCCCGCCGCCGCGCCCCAAGCCCGCCTCGCTGATCGCCCAGGGCTTGACCATCCGCGGCGACGTGTCGGGCGACGGCGAGCTGCACCTGGACTGCGTGGTCCAGGGCGACATCAAGGTCGGCAAGCTGGTGCTGGGCCCCAACGGCCGCGTGGAAGGCTCGATCGCCGCCCAGGCCGTCGAGATCCACGGCAAGGTGATCGGGGCCGTCGCGGCCCGCCAGGTGCGCCTCTACGGCACGGCCAAGGTCGAGGGCGACATCGCCCACGAGCAGCTGGCCATGGAGAGCGGCGCCGACTTCCAGGGCCGCAGCGTCAAGTTCACGCGCCCCGCGCCGCAGCCGGCCCCTGCCCCGGCGCCCGCCGCCCAGGCTCCGGTCGCGCCCGCGACTTACGCGCCCGCCGTCGGCTGACCCCCTGGCAACCGGGCGGCGCGTCCGCGTATTGTTCGGACCGAGGCGCCTGACCGCGCCCCGCTTCTCGGGACAGTAGCCGATGACCAACGCCGCCCGCCTCGCCCTGCTGATCGCCGCCCTGTCGGCGGCGGCCGCCGGCTGTTCGCGCAACGACGACAAGGCGGCCGCCCCGGCGGCCGGCGCGAACACGCCCTCGGCCGAAAGCGAGGCGGCGCCCGCGGCCGGCGGCCCGCCCAGGCCGCTGCGCGCCGGCCTCTGGAAGACCACCGCCGGCACGCCCAGCGGCGAGCAGAGCACCACCCAATGCATCGGCGAGGGCCACGACCCCGCCGCCGAGGCCGCCAAGGCCGCCCCTTGCGGCCGGCCGCAGGTCACCCCGGTCATCGACGGCTTCACCCTCGAGCTGACCTGCCGCAAGGACGCCATCACCTACAGCCTGGCCGGCGTGGTGAAAGGCGACTTCCAGACCCGCACCACGACCGACCTGGAAATGAAGGTTCAGGCCTATGGCGCGTCAAAGACGATGCGGCTGCACAGCGAGAGCGTCTATGTCGGCCCCTGCGAGGCCAAGGGCGATCAGGGGCCGCCGCAGCCCAAGGAATAGGCGCCGAGCTTAGCCAAAATACCTTATGTGGCGCCCGCGCCACAAACTCGGAGCTTCGCGGAGAACGTCGCTTTTTTACAGGAACAGCAAGGCTTGTAGGTTCATTGTCATCGCATGGGGGTTCCGTGAGTTCGAGGAGCCGATGACAATGAGCGGTCCGCATCTGACCGTCGTGCCGGAAGAAACCGCCGGCGCCGAAGTCTACAACCTGACCCGCGGGCCGGAGACGACGGCCCAGCGCCTGCAACGCCTGCAACAAGAAGCCCGCCAGCTGGCCCGCGAAGAAGTCGAGGCCCTGGAACGGGACCTGATCGCGCTGGGCGAACGCGCCGAACAGATCGCCCACGGCGGCGAGGCCTATGCGGTCGGCCTTCGGGAGATGGCCTCGCGGCTGTCGTCCGACCTGCCGCAGAAGGCCCAGTCGCTGCGCGCCATCCTGGAACGCACGTCTCGCGACTGATCTCACAAAGCAAACGGCCCGGAAGCAGAACCTCCGGGCCGTCGAATATCTTTCAGACTGGTCAGCGCCGGGCTTAGAGGCCCGGCAGCTTGATCTTGCCCTGCTTGTCGCGGGTGATGATGATCGCGCCGCCGCCGGTCAGGGTCTTCAGGCGCGCCTCCTCGGCGGCCGCGTCGACCGGCACCGGGGCCGTGGCGCCGGCTTCCGCCGCCGTCACCGCGCCGGCGGTCTTGTCGTCTTTGCGCCAGAACATGACCTTCTTGGCGAAGCTCTCGTCCTTGTGGGCCAGGTCGCCGTTCTCGTCGTCGACGACGAAGCGGATCAGCGGGTCGGCCTTGTCGACGCCGGCCTTGGAAACCAGCAGCTTTTCGCCGTCGGTGCGGTTGGCGGCCAGGCTCTGGCCCAGCAGCGCCTGACGCGCGGCGCTTTCCGGCTGCAGTTCCTGCGGACGCGGCTCGCCAGGCGCCGGCGGACGCAGGCTATAGTCCGGCGGAACGACGAGCGGAGCCTTGGTGACGACGCGGAACTCGTCGGGGACCACCTTGCTCATGCCCAGGGCCTTCGAGGCCGACTGGCAGCCGGCCAGACCGGTGGCGGCCACGGCGGCCAGCACGCTCAGGGTCGCAACCCGGTTGAACTTCATGAACCCATGCTCCAGCGGCCGCCCCCGGGGCCGAAAATCGGACGCCCTCGATACGACATCCGAAGGCGGGCGCCAATGTCCTTCGAATTTGTGGCCTTGCTTGGGCGTTCAGCCCCGGTTTGGCCCCTATTCCGTCTGGTGCGACAGCTTCTTCTCTTCACCGATGAAACTGTCCAGCAACAGGAACGCCACCCCGACCGAGATGCCCGAGTCGGCGACGTTGAACACCCAGGGGAAATAGAGTCGCGACACGTCGATGAAGTCGACGACGTAGCCGTAGATCACCCGGTCGATCAGGTTGTTGCCGATCGCCCCGCCGATGATCATGCCCAGGCCCAGCGCCGTCAGCGGCCTCACCGCCTTGCGCGCCCAGACGCCCAAGCCAACCACCACCGCCGCCGAGAAGATCGTCAGCAGCCAGCGGCCCCACTCGGCGTGGTCGCGCAGCAGGCCAAAGCTCATGCCGTAGTTATGGACCATGGTCAGCTTGACCGGACCCAGCAGCGAGGCGCTGGAGCCCTGGGCCGAGCCCAGGAGGCCCAGCACCCAGAGCTTGGAGATCTGGTCGAGCACCACCGTGGCGACGGCGACGGCGTAGGCGGTCCAGCCCAGGCGGGTGATCTTCAAGTTTAGCTCCCAACTGAGCCCTCCCCCTCGATGGGGGAGGGTTGGGTGGGGGTGGCCGCGGGCCTCATAGGCTGAACCGCCGCGTCGCCCCCATCCCCGGCCCTCCCCCCATCGAGGGGGAAGGGGAATTAGTTTTGACGCGCCGCGTCCCAGAAGGCCACGGCGTCGGCGTCGCGAAGGCTAAGCTCCGGATAGCGGGGGTCGGTTCCCACTTCCGGCAGGATGCGCCATGAGCGGGCGCACTTCCTGCCTTCGGCCTTCACCGGATCCACCGACACGCCCTTGACCTCGTCGATCGTGAACGCGCCGCCCTCGCCGGCGACCAGGGTCGCGGCGCTGGTGCGGAACACTTCGGCGGCATCCAGGCCCTCGAACGCGGCCAGCAGTTCGGCGTCGGCGATGTGAACCACCGGCGCGGCCTCCAGCGCCGAACCGATGCGCTTTTCGCGGCGTTCGACTTCCAGGGCGCCGGTGACAATGCCGGTGACGGTCTCGACCTTGGCCCAGCGCGCGGCCTCGGCCTGGTTTTCCCACGCCGCCGGGGTCTGCGGGATCACCCGCAGGGCGACGGGGCCGGCCTCGGGGAAGCGGGTGACCCAGGCCTCTTCCATCGTGAAGCTGGCCAGCGGGGCCAGCCAGATGGTCAGGCGGTCGAACACGTAGTCCAGCACGGTGCGATAGGCGCGACGGCGCAGGGCCGTCGGCGCGTCGCAATAGAGGCTGTCCTTGCGGATGTCGAAGAACAGGGCCGAGAGGTCGCCCTGGCAGAAATCGACCAGCGGCCGGATCACGTCGCTGAAGCGATAGGACTCGTAGGCGGCCTTCACCTGGCCATCCAGCTCCCACAGGCGATGCAGGATGAACTTCTCCAGCGGCGGGAAGTCGGCATAGTCGGTGACGCGCTCTTCCTCGTCGAAGCCGGCCAGGGCGCCCAGCAGGTAGCGCATGGTGTTGCGCAGCTTGCGATAGGCGTCCGTGGTGGTGGCCAGGATCGTCTTGCCGATCCGCTGGTCTTCCGAATAGTCGACCATGGCCGCCCACAGCCGCAGGATCTCGGCGCCGGACTCCTTGGTGATCGCCTGGGGCTCGATCGTGTTGCCCTTGGACTTGGACATCTTCTCGCCGTTCTCGTCCATGGTGAAGCCATGGGTCAGGACGGCCTTGTAGGGCGCGCGGCCCCGGCTGCCGCAGCCTTCGAGAAGCGACGACTGGAACCAGCCGCGATGCTGGTCGGAGCCTTCCAGATAGAGGTCGGCCGGCCAGGCGCTGTCGTCGCGGCCCTCGATGGTGAAGGCGTGGGTGCAGCCGCTGTCGAACCAGACGTCGAGGATGTCGACGACCTTCTCGTACTGGGCCGGATCATGCACGCCCAGGAAGTCGGCGTCGGGACGGGTGAACCAGGCGTCGGCCCCGCCTTCCTTGATGGCCGCCAGGATGCGGGCGTTGACCTCGGCGTCGATCAGCGGATGGCCGGTGTGCTTGTCGACGAACATCGCCAGGGGCGTGCCCCAGTTGCGCTGGCGGCTGATCAGCCAGTCGGGACGGGTCTCGACCATCGCGCCGATGCGGTTGCGGCCGGCGTCGGGGTGGAAGGCGGTGTCGGCGATGGCCTGGACGGCCGTCTCGCGCAGGGTCTTGCCGCCCAGGGCCTCGACCTCGTGGTCCATGCGGATGAACCACTGCGGGGTGTTGCGGAAGATCACCGGGGCCTTGGAGCGCCAGCTGTGCGGATAGCTGTGCTCGACGCGGCCACGGGCCAGCAGGTTGCCGGCCTCGATCAGCTTGTCCATCACCGCGCCGTTGGCGGGACCGAACTTGCCGGTCTTCTTGCCCTCGGTCTCGATGACCTTGAGGCCGCCGAACAGCGGGACATGGGCGTAGTAGGCGCCGTCCGGGTCGACCGTGTCGGGGATCTCGCGATGACCGTGGGCCAGCCAGACCTGGTAGTCGTCGGCGCCGTGGCCGGGCGCGGTGTGCACGAAGCCCGTGCCGGCGTCGTCGGTGACGTGGTCGCCGGCCAGCAGCGGCACGGCGAAGCCATAGTGGCTGTCCAGGTCGGCCAGCGGGTGGGCCAGGACCATGCCCTCGCAGTCGACGCTTTCGACCTTTTCAAAGGCGGCGACCTTGGCGGCCTTGAAGACCTCCTCGGCCAGCTTCTCGGCCACGATCAGGCGATCGCCGACCTGGGACCAGGGCGCGAACTCGAGCCCTTCCTCCAGCGCCTTCACCTCGAAGACGGCGTAGGGGATGTCGGGGTTGTAGGAGACCGCGCGGTTGGCCGGGATGGTCCAGGGCGTGGTCGTCCAGATCACCAGCTTGGCGCCGACCGCGGCGTCCGAGCCCTCGACGACCGGGAACTTCACCCAGATCGTGGGCGAGACGTGGTCGTGGTACTCGATCTCGGCGTCGGCCAGCGCCGTACGCTCGACCGGGCTCCACATCACGGGCTTGGAGCCGCGATAGAGCTGGCCGCTCGACGCGAAGCGGTGGAATTCCTCGACGATCTTGGCTTCCGAGGTGAAGTCCATGGTGGCGTAGCGGTTCCACCAGTCGCCCAGCACGCCCAGGCGCTGGAATTCGACCTTCTGGGCCTCGATCCAGCCGGCGGCGTAGGCCCGGCATTCGCGACGGAACTCCTCGGCCGGAACCTCGTCCTTGCGGCGGCCCTGGCTGCGGAACTTCTCCTCGATCTTCCACTCGATCGGCAGGCCGTGGCAGTCCCAGCCCGGCACGTAGTCGACGTCGTAGCCCAGCGCGAAGCGCGAGCGGACCACGAAGTCCTTCAGGGTCTTGTTGAGCGCGTGGCCGATGTGGATCGCGCCGTTGGCGTAGGGCGGACCGTCGTGCAGCACGAACAGCGGCGCGCCGTCGGCCTGGCGCCTGGCGCGGACCGCGCCGTACAGCCCCTTGTCGGACAGGGCCGCCCAGCCCTCGAGGATCTCGGGCTCCTTCTTGGGCAGGCCCGCGCGCATCGGGAACGGCGTGTCGGGAAGAAAGACGGTTTCGCGGTAGTCGCGGGCGGGCGCGGCGTCGTCGGCCATGGGAAGGCTATCCAGCTCTGGAATGTCGGAAGAAGGCGGGTGGAACCCGGCGCGCGCTGGAGGTCTCGTCCGGCGGCGTCACGCCGGGCGGATAATTCGCGCGATCTTCCGAACGAAACTCATGGAGCGAGGGGATAGCAGAGCGACGTCCGCGCGCAAAGGGGAGCCTGACATGGAAACGGCCGCTCCAGTCGGAGCGGCCGTCCAGTCGGTGCGTGGTCCTCGTCCTTCGACAGGCTCAGGATGAGGACCAATTCAGATGCGGCGCTCAAACTTGAACCTCACCCTGAGCTTGTCGAAGGGCGAGGTTCACACCGCAGAAGATCAACCCAGCTTGGCCAGCTCTTCTTCGCTGATGTCGGCGCTGGAATAGACGTTCTGGACGTCGTCGTCCTCGTCCAGCGCATCCAGCAGCTTCATCAGGGTGGCGACGCTGTCGCCGGTGACTTCGTTCAGCAGCTTGGGCTTCCAGACGATCTTGGTCGAGGAGGCTTCGCCGAACTTGGCTTCCAGGGCCGACGACACCTCGTTGAGGTCCTCGAAGGCGGTGTAGACGGTGTGACCGCCGTCCTCGCCCATGTCGCTCTCGACGTCCTGGGCGCCGGCCTCGATGGCGGCTTCCATCATGTCGTCTTCGCTGGCCTTGGCGGCCGGATACTCGATCTGGCCCAGGCGGTCGAAGTTGAAGGTCACCGAGCCGGTGGCGCCCAGATTGCCGCCGTACTTGGAGAACAGCGAGCGGACGTTCGAGGCGGCGCGGTTCTTGTTGTCGGTCAGCACTTCGACGATGACGCCGACGCCGCCGGGACCCATGCCCTCGTAGCGGATCTCGGTGTAGTCGGCCGCGTCGCCCATCTGCGACTTCTTGATCGCGCGCTCGATGACGTCCTTGGGCAGGCTTTCGGCCTTGGCGTTGTTCACGGCCAGGCGCAGGCGCGGGTTCATGGCCGGGTCGGGCAGGCCCGTCTTGGCCGCCACGGTGATTTCACGCGACAGCTTGGAGAACAGCTTGGAGCGCGCGGCGTCGGCGCGGCCCTTGCGGTGCATGATGTTCTTGAATTTCGAGTGGCCGGCCATTCGGAGGCTCTTCTCTGATCTGACGATGGAATGGGTTGGCGGCGCTTCTACCGCCAGGAAGCGTGTCTTGTCACCCCAGGGGGCGCTCGCGACCCGCCCATTCCATCGCCGGACGCAGGATCAGGCGACCTTCAGCTCCACCACCACGTTGCCGCGGGTGGCCTTGGAATAAGGGCACACCTGGTGGGCCTTGTGCAGCAGGTCCTCGGCCACCGCGCGGTCGATCTCGGGGGCGTTCAGCGTCAGGCGCACGCCGATGTGGAAGCTGACGTCGTCCTTGATCAGATCCACTTCGCTGTCGAGGCTGTGCTCGCCCAGCTTGACGCTCTGGCTGCGGGCCACCAGCCCGAGCGCGCCGAGGAAGCAGGCCGCATAGCCCGCCGCGAACAGCTGCTCGGGATTGGTCCCCTGCCCGTCGCCGCCCATCGACTTGGGATAGCCCAGCTTGACGTCCAGGTGGCCGTCGTCGGTCGTGGCGGTTCCCTGGCGTCCGCCCACGGCGTGGGCCTTGGCGGTGTAGACGGCGGCGTCGGTCATGGAGGGCTCCTGTGCTTGCCTCGAAGGGAGGTTGGGCCCGGGATCGTGACGGATGCAAGCGGGAGCGGATTGAAGCTTTTTATCCCTCTCCCGGAGGCGAGAGGGTTTTACACTTCCGGCACGCTCTGCTTCAGCCGCCCGCCGACCCGGATCGGTTCGACGCGGACCGCCAGGCCCGTGCGGTCGTCGGTCTCGACGAACACGCCGCAGACCGTGGCCGGGCCGCTGGCGGGTTGGTAGCGGCCGCCGCTGATCTTGGTGGTGAAGCGCCGCAGGGGCTCTTCCTTCTGGTTGCCGATGACGCTGTCGTAGTCGGCGCAGGCGCCGGCGTCGGTCTGGTAGGCGGTGCCGCCGGTCAGGATCTGGCAGTCGGCGGTCGGCACGTGGGTGTGGGTGCCCACCACCAGGCTGGCGCGGCCGTCGCAATAGTGGCCCATGGCCATCTTCTCGGACGTGGCCTCGCAGTGCATGTCGACGATCACCGCGTCGGCGACCTGACCCAGCGGCGCCTTGTCGAGCTCGCGGTCGGCGGCGGCGAACGGGTCGTCCATGGCGTCCATGTGCACCCGGCCCAGCAGGTTGACGACGAAGACCGTCTTTCCTGAGTCCGTCTGGAAGAGGTGGCTGCCGCGCCCCGGGGCGTCGGACAGGATCGGGTAGTTGGCCGGACGGATCAGGCGCGGTTCGCGCACGATGTAGGTCAGGGCCTCGCGCTGGTCCCAGCTGTGATTGCCCAGGGTCAGGCAGTCGGCCCCGGCGTCGAACAGCTCGCGGGCGGTGTTCTCGGTGATGCCGAAGCCGGCGGCGGCGTTCTCGGCGTTGATAATGACGAACTCGAGGCCAAGCTGGCGACGGAGGCCCGGCAGGTGGTCGGCCAGGCCGTCGCGGCCCGACTTGCCGACGACGTCGCCGAAGAAAGCAAAACGCATGATCGATCAGTCCTTTCGGACCTCGATATACTCGTTTTCGGTAAGAATGGCGTCCAATCGTTGATCGTGCCGTTCGTCGGGCAGATTGTGGGTTTCCTGGCCGTGATAGGCCAGCCCCAGGACGAAGGCCTCCTTGCGCTCGCGCAGGGCCTCGAGCGCCCGGTCGTAATAGCCCCCGCCCTGCCCCAGGCGTCGGCCCTCGCGGTCCCAGCCCAGCAGCGGCGTCACCACCAGGTCGGGCTGGACGATGGGGTTGTCGGCGACCGGCGCGACAAGGCCGATGGCGTCGCGCGCCAGCGGCTCGCCCGGCGTCCAGGCGCGGAACACCATGTGGCCGCCCTTGCCGCGCGGATCGGCGCCCTCGACGCTGGGGAGGGCCAGGCTCCAGCCCTCGCCGGCCAGCCAGTCGGCCAGGGCGCGGGCGGAAACCTCCGAACCCAGGCCGTGATAGAGCGCGGCGACCTTGCCTTTCGGATCCGGAAAGCGCGCCGACAGCGGCTCGCGCGCCACGTCCACCGCCATCCAGTCGGCTTCGGGATGTTCGAGGGCCAGCTGCTTGCGGCGATTGCGCACGAAGACGCGCAGGGCGGTCTTGGCGGCGGCGGGGTCGGCGATGGTCATCGCGACCTTCTAGCCCGCAAAGGGTGATGAAGGGAAAGGGTGGCGGCGCCGCGAAGAACCGTGAAGACGTTTCAATCCACTCGAACCTGTTAGTTACAGGTGGGCCCCGTGTTCCCGCAGCCACGGCCACGGGAGGGAACAGGTCCCGATAGAGAGATTAAGGTCCCTGGGAATAGAAATCTTCGACGAGAGCCGCAGCACGACCCGCCGTGGAGCAATATAGGGCGTCGGGTCGGCCGGCGATAGGGGCTCCGTATCCGGCGCGTTGTCGCGGCTGTTGATACCCCCTCGGTCGCTTCGCGACAGCTCTCCCAAAGGGGGAGCATCTTGCCCCCTCAGATCCTCCCCTTTGGGGGAGGCAGCCCGGAGGGGGGTCAGCCCGCCGCCAGCTTCTCGATGCGCTCGGCCGCGGCGTCGATGGCCTTGATGGCGCGGATTTCGACGCGGGTCTGTTCGTTCTGCAGGCGGGCCAGTTCCGACTGGTTGTGAGCCAGGCGCAGCTTCAGGTCCGACAGCTCGTCGGCCAGCAGCAGGGCGCCCATCAGGAACAGGCGCGTCTCGCCCAGTTGACCGACTTCCTGGCTGACCTGGCGGACCTGGCGATCGAACAGGCGCGCGATCTCCAGGAGGTGGGCCTCCTGGCCGTCTTCGCAGCCGACGCTGTAGGGGCGGCCGTTCACGTGGATGGTCAATTGCGCCATGGGCTCAGGCCTTCGCGGGCGGGTCGGGGTCGAACGGCGGGTCGTCCTCGTCGTACAACGCTTCAGGTTCGTCTTCGGTCTCGTCGTCGGCGAACTCGGCGGGCGCGGCGCCCTCCTCGTCGTCATGGACGCCTTCGCCGATCAGGCTCTCGTCGCCCAGGGCGGCGCGGATCTCGGCGATGGCCCGGCCCAGGGCCTCGCTGGCCTGCTCGCCGGCCTCCTCCAGGGCGCGCTCGCGCTGGCGGGCGGCCTCGAGATCGGCGGCCAGCTGGGCGGCCTTCTCGACCACCTCGGCGTCGGCGACGGGCGCCTCGAACAGGTCGCCCGAGGCCGGCTGGGCGACGGCGCGCGCGCGCTCGGCCCGTTCGGCGGCGATCTTCTGTTCCAGGTTCGCGACGGCGCGCTCCAGCCGCCGCGCGGCCAGATCGAGAGCGCTTCCTTCGCCCGGTATCATCGGCAAGTTCCCATCATGCGGCGCAACATATAGATCGTCGCCGACTTCGCCAGCCGGCGTGTCCACAATTGGGCGATGTAACGAGCGTCACAACAATAGCTAATGTCTTGTGAGCGTTCCTGGGCTTGACTTCGCCGCTTTCGACCGCGAAACCGCCTGCAAAATCAAGGAACGCCGCTCGCTTCCGAGCGGGTCCGATCGTGAGGAGAAAGACCACATGGCCCTTCGCGTCGCCATCAACGGCTTTGGCCGTATCGGCCGCCTCGTGCTGCGCTCCATCGCCGAGCACGGCCGCCGTGACATCGAGGTGGTGGCGATCAACGATCTGGGCCCGGTCGAGACCAACGCCCACCTGCTGCGCTACGACAGCGTGCACGGCCGCTTCCCGGGCGTCGTCACCTCGGGCGAGGACTGGATCGACGTCGGCACGGGCAAGATCAAGGTCACCGCGATCCGCAACCCCGACGAGCTGCCGCACGGCGACCTCGGCGTCGACATCGCCTTCGAGTGCACCGGCATCTTCACCGCCCGCGACAAGGCCGCCCTGCACCTGAAGGCCGGCGCCAAGCGCGTGCTGGTCTCGGCCCCGGCTGACGGCGCCGACAAGACCATCGTCTACAAGGTCAACCACGAGACCCTGACCGCCGACGACATCGTCGTCTCGAACGGCTCGTGCACCACCAACGCCCTGGCCCCGGTGGCCAAGGTCCTGCACGACCTGGTCGGCATCGAGCGTGGCTACATGACCACGATCCACAGCTACACCGGCGACCAGCCGACGCTGGACACCATGCACAAGGACCTCTACCGCGCCCGCGCCGCGGCCCTGAGCATGATCCCGACCTCGACCGGCGCCGCCAAGGCCCTGGGCCTGGTCCTGCCGGAACTGAAGGGCAAGCTGGACGGCTCGTCGATCCGCGTCCCGACCCCGAACGTCTCGGTCATCGACCTGAAGGTCGTCACCGGCCGCGAGACCACGATCGCCGAGATCAACGCCGCGCTGCAAGCCGCCGCCGACGGCCCGATGAAGGGCGTGCTGGCCGTGACCACCGACCCGCTGGTCTCGAGCGACCTCAACCACATCGCCGCCAGCTCGACGGCCGCCCTGCCCCAGACGCAGGTCATCGAAGGCAAGCTGGCCCGCGTGCTCAGCTGGTATGACAACGAGTGGGGCTTCGCGACCCGCATGAGCGACACCGCTCTCGAAATGGCGAAGTTCCTCTAAGAGCCTGACAGGGCGCCGGTCGCGAAAACGATCGGCGCCCTTGATCTTCGTACCCCAAGGTTTCGCCGCTACGCCGGGAGGAGCGACGATTGCTGAAGTCTCTGCGACGCCTCTTGGACTTCGTCCTCGGTCGGGCCAAGGCCCCGGCTCCGCGCAAGCGCACCACCGAGGAAGTCCTCCAGGACATCCGTAGCTATATCGGCGACGGAGTCGCCGCCGGCTTCGATCCAAGAGACGAGATCGTCGAGAGCGCCCTCGCCGTCGTAGGCGACAACCGGATCGACGCCGCCATCCTGCGCGACCATGCCGAACGGATCGCCGACGAGGCCCTCCAGGTCCATGCCGCGCAACAGGCCCAATGGACCTCGCCAACGGACTGTGATCGCCTCGACGCCGCCTTTGCCGAACTAGACGCGGACGGCGTGATCTCGCGACAGAACTTCTGGTGTTGCGGGACCTGCGGCGCGAGCGCGATCTGGGACGAGATGGAAAGCGCCGGAAACGCGAACCGCCCGTACCGAGGCTATGCGTTCTACCACGAGCAGGACACCGAATCCGCCGTCGGGGGCTATGGCCTCCACCTGAACTACGGCGCCCGTGAACAAACCGACGAGGCGGCGGTGGCCATCGGCCACGAGATCGTCGCCCACCTCAATCGCCACGGCCTCCAAACCGACTGGGACGGACGCATCGAGCGTCGCATCGCCGTCTCGCTCGACTGGAAACGCCGTCGCCAGAACACTCCAGCCTGAAAGACGCCCATGACCTTCCGCACCCTCGACACCGCCGATCTCGCCGGCAAGCGCGCCCTGGTCCGGGTGGACTTCAACGTCCCCGTCGACGGCGGCCGGATCACGGACGACACCCGCCTGCGCGCGGCGCTGCCGACCATCGCCTTCCTGTCGAAGGCCGGCGCCAAGGTCGTGTTGCTGGCCCACTTCGACCGCCCCAAGGGCAAGGTCGTGCCGGAGATGAGCCTGGGCTTCGTGGCCGAGCCGCTGAGCAAGCTGCTGGAGCAGCCGGTGGCCTTCGCCAGCGACTGCGTCGGCCCCGAGGCCGCCAAGGTCGTCGACGCCCTGGAGAACGGCGGCGTGGCCCTGCTTGAGAACGTCCGCTTCCACGCCGGCGAGGAAAAGAACGACGCCGAGTTCGCCAAGGCCCTGGCCGCCAACGGCGACGTCTACGTCAACGACGCCTTCAGCGCCGCCCACCGCGCCCACGCCTCGACCGAGGGCCTCGCCAAGCTGCTGCCGGCCTATCCGGGCCTGGCCATGCAGCGCGAGCTGGAAGCCCTGGACGCCGCCCTCGGCAACCCCAAGAAGCCGGTGATCGGCATCGTCGGCGGCTCGAAGGTCTCGACCAAGCTCGACCTGCTCAACAACCTGGTCGCCAAGCTCGACCGCCTGGCCATCGGCGGCGGCATGGCCAACACCTTCCTGTTCGCCCAGGGCCACGACGTCGGCGGCTCGCTCTGCGAGAAGGACCTGGCCGACACCGCCCGCGAGATCATCGCCAAGGCCGACGCCGCCGGCTGCGAACTGCTGCTGCCGGTCGACGTGGTCGTCGCCAAGAAGGTCGCGCCGGGCGTCGAGACCGCCGTGCGCAGCCTTGGCGAGGTGCAGGCCGACGACCTGATCCTCGACGCCGGCCCGCAGAGCGCCAAGAAGCTCCTGGCGGCCATGGACGAAAGCGTCACCCTGATCTGGAACGGCCCGCTGGGTGTGTTCGAGGTGCAACCTTTCGACGAAGCGACCGTTTCGGCGGCGAAACACGCCGCGTCGCTCGCGAAATCGGGTAAGATCGTGGCGGTCGCCGGCGGCGGTGATACCGTCGCGGCGTTGAACCACGCGGGCGTGTCGGCCGACTTCACCTTCGTCTCGACGGCGGGCGGCGCGTTCCTGGAATGGATGGAGGGCAAGACGCTTCCGGGCGTCGCGGCTCTCGAAGCCTAAAGGGAGGATCCCGACGAGCCGAGAACGGCCACGGGACCATCAACCAAGTCGGAACGCCTGCCCCCGAGCCTTTCGGGGCGCAGGCCTCCGCTCTCGGGACGCCGGACGAGGAACCGGCCCCGGGATATCCGGGCAAAGAGCGCACAAGCGCCGCGCCCCAATAACAAGAACCAATTCAACGACTTCAAAGCTTGCAGGAGAAATACGTGGCGAGGATCACGCTTAGGCAGTTGCTGGACCATGCGGCGGAGCATGAGTACGGGCTGCCCGCCTTCAACATCAACAACATGGAGCAGGGCCTGGCCATCATGGAGGCCGCCGACGCGGTCGACAGCCCGGTCATCATCCAGGCCTCGCGCGGCGCGCGGAACTACGCCAACGACATCATGTTGGCCAAGATGATCGACGCCCTCGTCGACATCTACCCGCACATTCCGGTGTGCATGCACCAGGACCACGGCAACGGCCCGGCGACCTGCGCCACGGCGATCCAGTACGGCTTCACCTCGGTGATGATGGACGGCTCGCTGATGGAGGACGCCAAGACCCCCGCCAGCTACGAATACAACGTCGACGTCACCCGTCGGGTGGTCGAGATGGCCCACGCCTGCGGCGTGTCGGTCGAGGGCGAACTGGGCGTGCTGGGCTCGCTGGAAACCGGCATGGGCGAGGCCGAGGACGGCCACGGCTTCGAAGGCAAGCTGTCGCATGACGAGCTGCTGACGGATCCGGACCAGGCGGTCGACTTCGTGCAGGCCACCGGCGTGGACGCCCTGGCCATCGCCATGGGCACCAGCCACGGCGCCTACAAGTTCACGCGCAAGCCGGACGGCGACGTCCTGGCCATGAACGTGATCGAGGAAATCCACCGCCGCCTGCCCAACACCCACCTGGTGATGCACGGTTCCAGCTCGGTGCCGCAGGACCTGCAGGACATCATCAACGCCTATGGCGGCGAGATGCCCCAGACCTGGGGCGTGCCGGTCGAGGAAATCCAGCGCGGCATCAAGCACGGCGTGCGCAAGATCAACGTCGACACCGACAACCGCATGGCCATCACCGGCGCCATCCGCAAGCTGCTGATCGAGAAGCCGCAGGAGTTCGACCCGCGCGCCTATCTGAAGCCGGCCAAGGAAGCCATGCGCAAGGTCTGCCAGGCGCGCTTCGAGCAGTTCGGCTCGGCCGGCCACGCCGGCAAGATCCGCGCGATCTCGACCGCGGCCATGGCCAAGCGCTACATCTCGGGCGAGCTGAACGCCAAGTTCGGCGCCCCGGCCGGCAAGGCCGCCGCCGAATAAGCCTTCCCGCCTCGCGCAGGAACGAGGGCCCTTCCGGTTCGCCGGGAGGGCCTTTTTCGTTTGGAGGCGATCGCCGGCTTGGGCTTAGGACCCGATCGGGCGGCGTGGCCCTAGATCGCCGCCAGCCGGTTGAGGACGGCGCCGGCGAGGCCGCACAGCAACACGCCGCTCAGGTACCACAGACCTACGAACACGAAGGTCGAGTGCGGGCAGTGCAGGCCATAGACGCTGGCGGCCAGGCCGCCAGCGAAGATCCCCGCCGCGAAGCCCGCCAGGATCGGCCGCTCGGTCTCGACGCCGCGAAGCACCGTCAGGGCCAGCAGCAGGGTCGGCAGGGCCAGGGCCGAGATATTGAAGAAGCACGCCCCCACCGAGGCCGGCGAGAACAACCGCGCCAGCTTGGCCGGCTCCAGTTGCATCGCCTCGGTCACGCCCCCGACGATGAAGACCAGCAGCGCGATGACCGCCACGACGATCGCCGTCGGGGCGGGCGGGCCGCGCCGGATCAGGCGGGCCAGGCCGTCGAAGCCCGCGGCGGCCAGGGCGGCGGTGTAGGCCATCTTCAGCCAGAAGAACGGTTGCTGGTGCGCGGTGTCGATGTCCGGGCGCAGGTCCAGCCAGAAGAAAACCAGCAGCAGGGCCGCCAGCCCCCCGGCGACGCCGATCTCGGCCAGCCGCCAGGCCGGCCGCGTGGCTTTCGGCCGCCAGCCCGCTTCATCGGGCGTGCGCACGGCGAGCACGCCGTCGTCATAGGTCGCGTCGTCGAAGGCCAACCGCTTCCCCCCGCAACAGGCTTGTTCTTCGCCGCCCGTCCCCTGGCGGCGCGTGCTCGTGAGAGGCGCTCTCAAAAGCCGGGGCGAATGCGTAAAGGTTAGGCAGCGGAAGTCAATACCGGCGTTCTCCGAGCCCTGTGGAGCGGCTGTGGACATCGCCTCAATGCTCGGTTGAGCGGCGCCGGGAGCCGTGAGCGGCGATCGCGGCGCCTCATCCGGCGGCGGACGAGTTGCTCCGCCGACGCCGGTCGACCAGCATCGCCAGGCCGACGCCGACGACGTAGCAGGCAAGATCCTTGAGGTCGAACACGCCGCCGAACACCACCCGCGCCACGCGACTGCCGCCGAGGCCCGCGTGGTCGAGGACGTTCAGGGCCTGGCCCAGTTCGATGACGACGCCCAGGGCCAGGGCGCAGGCGGCCGCTCCCGCGCGGCCCAGCGGCGTGGCGCCTCTCACCGCGAAATAGACCATGGCCGTGGCCAGCACGTCGCCCAGATAGGGGCGCACGAAGCCGTCGCGCACGAACAGCGCGATGACCACCTCGACCGCGAACAGGATCGCGGCCGCCGCCAGGTGTCGAAGCCGAATCCGCATGCGCCTCCCCGCTCGAAGGCGGGGAGAAGGCCGTGTCGGAACGTCTAGTGCAAGGTGGGACGGACCGGAGAGCGCCGCCACAGCTGGGCGGTCAGGGCGTTGGCCACGCCCAGCCAGCCGAGGTCGGGCGCCGAGGCGCCGCCGACCTTGCGAGCCTCGACGGCATAGGCCGCCGAGGCGCCCAGTGAGGCGGTCGCCACGGCCAGTTGCCCGCCGCCGCGCTTCGTGCCGAAGGCCAGCCACAGGGCGTTGAAGCCCTGGGTCAGGCTCCACAGGGTCAGCGCCCGGGTGCGGGCCGGGCTGGAGGGCGCGTTCCAGGTGCGCAGGCCCGACAGGGTCATGGCGATGAACAGGGGCGGCAGCAGCAGGCTGGTCAGCGGCTTGGGCTGGTGGGCGACCGGCTCGTGCATCTCGGCGTAGCCGACCGCGTACTCCTCGTCGTCGATCACCCGCTCGTGGCGGCGGCCCAGCAGCGTCGCGGCCAGGATGGCGCCGCCGGCCAGGGCCAGGCCTATGGCCAGCTGAGCGCCGGCGCTGTTTCCGCTGGTGTCCGGCTGGAACGCTTCGCGGCCAGGCAGGGCGCGGGGGGCGTACGGCTTGCCGGGGGTGATGCGCATTGACGGACTCCTCGTTAACTCGGAACCCTAAACCGTCCAGTTTCCGGCTTGGTTCCAGATGAACAGCGCCCCCTCGCCCATCCTGCTACGTCCCGCGCGCGTCGTCGAGGTCGAGGCGATCCGCGCGCTGGAACACGCCTCGGCCCAGCGTTTCCTGGGCCTGATGGACGCCATCGCCGCCGACGAGCCCACCCCCGCCCCGCTCCTGGCGCGGCGAATCGTCGAGGGCCGCCTGCTGGTCGCCGAGTTCGGCGAGGCGATCGTCGGCTTCGTGATGGTCAGGCCGTTGGAGGACGGGCTCTATGTCGAGCAGTTGGACGTGCTGCCGGCCGTCGCCGGACGGCGGATCGGCGCGACCCTGCTGGACGCGGTCGGCGCGCGCGCCGGCGCTGGCGGCCTGATGCTGTCGACCTTCCGCGACGTGCCCTGGAACGCCCCCTACTACGCCCGCCTGGGGTTCGAGACGGTCTCTGAGTTGACCCCGGGCATGGCCGCGATCCGCGCCGAGCACCTGGCGCGCGGCCTCGACGAGGACGCGCGGGTGTTCATGAGGCGTATGTCCTAGCGCGGCAGCAGCGAGATCGCCGTGCTGGCCACGGTGCTGACCGGCAGGGCCTTGAGGTCCGGCGACTTGATCACCGCCACGTGGCCGCGCGGACCGCACAGGGCCGGGTCCGAGGCGTCGGAGAACAGGGCGATGGTCGGCGCGCCGGCCGCGGCCAGCAGGTGCGTCGGCCCCGTGTCGTTGCCCACCACCAGGGCGGCCTTGGCGCCGAGCACCGCCAGCTGGGCGAAGTCGGTGCGGCCGGTGAGGTCGCGGGCCTGGCCGGCCGCCTTCTGGATCTGGCGGGCCATGGCGCTTTCCTGCGGGCCGCCGATGATGACGATGTCCAGCCCCTTGGATTTCAGGAGGGCCGCCAGCTGGGCGTAGCTCTCGACCGGCCAGCGCTTCTCGGGCCGGTGGGCCGAACCGCCTGGCACCAGCAGCACGTAGGGCTTGGGCGCCACCGCGCCGGCCACCGGGCGGGCGTCCTTGTGCTTGCGCAGGATCCACGACAGGTCCGGCGGCGGGGCGCTGCCCGGCTCGGTGGGCGCATCGGGCCAGATGCCGGCCTGGCGCAGCTGGTCGGCGTGCCGCTCCAGCGTGTGCATGTGATGGCGGGCGCGGCCGCGCTGGGGCAGGCTGGCGCCCTTGGCGATCCCCGACCACTGCGGCGGGAACGGGCGCAGGGCCTGGAAGTACCAGCCGGTGCGGTTGTTGGTCTGCAGGTCGTAGACGCGGTCGTACTTGGCCTTGCGGATCCGGCCCAGCATCTTGAAGAGGTCGCCGGCGTCGCTGGGACGGCCGTCCACCTCGACGGCGTTGAAGTAGGGCGACAGGCGGGCCAGGGCTTCGAACGGCGGGGTCGTCAGAAGGGTGATCCGGGCGCGCGGGTGCGCCTCGCGGATCTTCTTCATCGCCGCCAGGGCCAGGACGAAGTCGCCCAGCGCGCCCAGCTTGATGACCAGGACCTTCTTGATCTCCTTGCTCAACCCTTCGACTCCAAAACGCCCGCCCCAGTCTTCCGGGCGGCCATGACGCGCGCATAGACCTTAAGGGTCGCCTCGACCATCGCGTCCACAGAATACAACCGTCGCGCTCGCGCGCGAGCCGCCATGCCCATCGCCTGACGTCCGGCGGCCCCTGCCTCGCAGGCGTCGTTCAGGGCCTGGGCCCAGGCCTCGGCGTCGCCCGGCGCGGCCAGCCAGCCGGTCTCGCCGGGAACCACCGTCTCGCGCGTGGCGCCATGGTCGGCGGCGATCACCGGACGGCCCATGACCTGCGGCTCCACCGCCGTGCGGCCGAAGGCCTCCGGCTCCAGCGACGGGGCGATGGCCAGGTCGGCCAGCAGGTAGGCGGCCGGCATGTCGTCGCAGTGGCCGACCAGCTTGACGCTGTCCTGCAGGCCGGCCTGGGCGATCATGTGCTCAAGCTCGGCGCGATAGCCCTTGCGGCCCTGGTCGTCGCCCGCCAGCAGCAGCAGCACCCGCGTGTCGCTGAGCGCCTTCAGCCGCGCGACGGCCTGGATGGCCAGGCCCTGGCCCTTCCAGCGGGTCAGGCGGCCGGCCAGCAGCACCTTCAGCCGGCGCTCGTCGGGGGCGACGCCCCAGGCCTTGCGCAGGGCCTCGATGCGATCGGCAGAGACGAAGCCGGGCTCGAAGCGCGTCAGGTCCACCCCGCGCGGAATGGCCACCACCTTGTCGGGATGGATGCCGTGCTCGGCGATGACGTGGGCGCGGGTGTATTCGGAGTTGGCGATCACCAGGTCGCCCTTGGTCATCACCGCGTTGTACCAGCGCTTGAGGCTGGACTTGGCGTTGTAGACGCCGTGATAGGTGGCCACGAACGGCGTTCGGGTGGCGTGCGCCGCCCACAGGGCCGAGAAGGCCGGCGCGCGCGAGCGGGCGTGCACCAGGGTCACCTTCTCGCGGCGGATCAGGTCGATCAGGCGGGCGGCGTTGCCCAGCATGATCAGCGGGTTCTTCGACTGCGCCGGCATCTGGGCCAGGCGTCCGCCATCGGCCTCCAGCCGCGCGGCCATGCGACCGCCGCGGGTCGCCACCAGGGCCTTGCCGCCCTGGGCCACCACGCCATGCGCGACGTCGATCGTGGTCTGCTCGGCGCCGCCGGTTTCCAGTTCCGGAGTCACCTGCAGCAGGGTGAATTCATCGGGAAGGATGGACACGCCGCGCTCTGAAGAGGTTAGGAGGGGTTAGTTAGCGAAACGAACAAGGCCGCGCCATGACCGAAGTCCGCGATTTCCACCCGCGCGAGGAAAATCAGCGTCTCGCGTACCGCAAGATCGGCGGCGAAGGCCCCACGGTGGTGTGGCTGGGCGGCTTCCATTCCGACATGACCGGCACGAAGGCCGAGATCCTGGCCGACCACGCCCTGGCCACGGGCGGCGCCTACGTCCGGTTCGACTATTTCGGCCACGGCGAATCGTCGGGCGCGTTCCGGGACGGGACGATCAGCCGCTGGCGCGCCGACGCCCTGGCCGTCATCGACGAACTGACCGAAGGGCCGCTGGTGCTGGTCGGCTCGTCGATGGGCGGCTGGCTGGCCTGCCTGGCCGCCATCGCCCGGCCCGAGCGGGTGAAGGCCCTGGTGCTGATCGCCCCCGCCCCCGACTTCACCGACAAGCTGATGGAACCTGACCTGTCCGACGAGGCCAGGGCCGCGATCGCCCGCGACGGTTTCTGGATCCGCCCCTCCGAGTACGACGACGGCGGCTACGCCATCACCCGCGAGCTGGAGGACGGGGCCCGGTGGTCGATCCTGCCCGGCCCCGTGCCGATCGACGTCCCGGTGCGGGTGCTGCAAGGCGGGGCCGACGCCGACGTGCCGTGGACCCACGCCCTGGAGCTGGCCAACGGCCTGACCAGCCAGGACGTCGTCTTCTCGCTGATCAAGGACGGCGACCACCGCCTGTCGCGCCCGCAGGACCTGGAGCGCCTGGTGGCCGCCGTGGCCGAGGCCCGCGTGCTGGCCACGCCCGTGGACGACGACCCGGTCGCCCGCCGCCTGGCTCGCGCGGCCGCCGCCCGTTCGGCCGGCCAGGCCCCGGCCGCGGCCTGGGCTGCGGCGGATCTGGGCAACGACGAGGAGTAGAGGACGGCGACGGACGCTGGGCCTTGCGCTAGACTGCTCGCTGGAGCCGAAAGCGCATGAGCAAGCCGTTCACGATCGACCTCGAACCGGACCTCGACGACCAAGTCGCCGAGCTGGCCCACGCCATGGACCGATCCAAGGCCTGGGTAGTCGAACAGGCCGTGCGCGAGTTCATCGCCGTCCGTGACTGGCAGGCGGCGGCGATCGACGAGGGCGTTCGCGCGGCGGACGCAGGCCAGTTCGCCGAGCATGACGCGGTGGCGGATTGGGTCGCTTCGTGGGGCGGCCCCGACGAAAAGCCCATGCCGAAGTGCGGCTAGTCTGGACCGCGCCGGCGCTACGCGATCTTCGTTCAGCACAGGTTTGGATCGCCGCCGACAGACCCAAGACCCAGGTCGTACGCATTCTCGAGAGCGCAACCGGCCTTGTCGCCTTCCCCGATCAAGGCCGCGTCGGACGCCGCCCAGGCACACGAGAAATGGTCGTGCCCAGGACGCCCTTCGTCATCGCCTATCGCGTTTCGGAAGACCGGATCGAAGTGCTACGCGTGATGCACGGCGCCCAACGCTGGCCCGACGGCCTCTAGCCCGCCAGGATCGCCGCCAGCCCCTCGCGATAGGTCGGATATTTTGGCCGCCAGTCCAGCTCGGCCTTGGCCAGCGCGTTCGAGACGCGCTTGTTCTCGGCATAGAAGCGGCGGGTGGCGGGCGACAGGCCCAGCGCGTTGAACGGCAGGTCCGGTGGAACCGGAACGCCCAGCAGGCGGGCGGCGTGCTCCATGACGTCCTGCGGCGGGGCCGGCTCGTCGTCGCACAGATTGTAGACCGCCCCGGCGCGAGGCCGCTCCAGCGAGGCCAGGAGGCCCGAGACGATGTCATCGCGGTGGATGCGGCTGAACACCTGGCCCGGCTTGACGATTCGGCGCCCCTCGCCGGCTCGCAGCCGATCGAAGGCGCTGCGGCCAGGGCCGTAGATGCCCGGCAGGCGGAAGGTGGCGATCGTCAGGCCCATGCCCCGGCACACCTGGCGCCAGTCGCGCTCGGCGCCGACCCGACGCGCGCCCTCGACCGACTGGGCCTTCAGCGGGCTCGATTCGAACACCCACCCACCGTCGAAGTCGCCATAGACGCCGGTGGTCGACAGATAGCCGATCCAGTCGGGGAAGGCTTCGGCGGCGGCCAGGGCGGGAATCACCGCCTCCAGGGCCGGACAGCCCTCGCCGGTCGGCGGCGAGGTCACCAGCACCGCGTTGACGCCGCGCATGGCCTCGACCATGGCGGCCTTGTCGTCGGGATCGACAGCGGAAAAGCCCAGGGCCTCGACGGCGGCCCGCGCCTGCGGCGTGCGGCCCGTCGCGCTGATCGCCCAGCCTCGCGCGGCCAGAGATTCGGCGAAGGCGGCGCCGACATAGCCCAATCCGAACACGAACAGACGCAAACCCAGAGCCCCGCCCTCAAATCCAAGGGACCAATGAGCCGTCGAAACGGGGCTTTCCGCAAGTGCGGCATTCATCCCCAATGAAGTTGCGCGACAGTGCTTGCCAAGCACGGAACGCTCTGCCATAAGCCGCCTCCTCGTCGCGGGGCGCTGCTTTCAGCCTCTTCGATGCGGGCGTAGCTCAGTGGTAGAGCGCCACCTTGCCAAGGTGGATGTCGAGAGTTCGAATCTCTTCGCCCGCTCCATTCCCTCCCTTCGGGAGACGGATGGAAGAGACAAGAAAATCGGTGCGCGGGCGTAGCTCAGTGGTAGAGCGCCACCTTGCCAAGGTGGATGTCGAGAGTTCGAATCTCTTCGCCCGCTCCATTTTCTTCCCTCTCCTCACATTCTGATCCGGATGCGAAGCGGGGCCGTTTGGCCCGGCGGCAAATCCTGCTCTAACCTCCCCTCGTTCATTCCGGGGAGCGTCCATGCGTCATCACCTTCTCCGCCTCGCCGCCGGCGCGGCCCTGTCGGCCGTCCTGCTGGCGAGCGGCGCGCAAGCGGCCGCCCCGAGCGCTTCGGCCCGCCTGACCGAGGCCGTGAAGGCCTACGAGTCGGTCTCGGCCATCGACGACGAGGAAAGCGGCTCGGACGCCGCCCGCTGGCGCCTGCCGCCGGTCGGCCCCAAGGCCGACGCCGACCGCAAGGCCAAGTACGAAAAGGCCAAGGCCCTGCTGGGCGAGGTCGACGCGGCCGGCCTGTCCGACGACGAGAAGCTGACCCGCCAGATCCTGGCCTGGAGCCTCGACGACAAGCTCGCCGGGCTGTCGTTCGACGAGAGCCGCATGCCGTTCAGCAGCGACGGCGGCTTCGACGTCGCGCTGCTCTACCGCGCCAGCAGCGCCCGCCTGAAGGACGAAGCCGAGGCCAGGAAGTGGATCGCGCTGCTGGCCCAGGCGCCCGACTGGTACGCCGCCAACATCGCCGAGGCCCGGCGCGGGATCGCCACCGGCTTCGTCCATACGAAGATGACCGCCCAGTCGGTGCTCGAGCGCGCCCAGCGCACGGCCGCCACGCCGCCTTCCGAGGATCCGCTGCTGGCGCCGCTGCGCGCCCTGCCCGCCAGCGTGCCGGCCGAGCGCAAGGCCGCCCTCATCGCCGAGGGCGAGGCGGTGCTGAAGGCCAAGGTCGCCCCGGCCCGCGCAAGCTTCGTCGCCTTCATGCAGGACGAGTACCTGCCCAAGGCCGCCAGGAGCCTGGCGGTGGGCGACGTGCCCGACGGCAAGCGCTACTACGCCTTCCTGGTCAAGCGCTACACCACCACCGACATGACCCCCGACCAGGTGCATGAGATCGGCCAGGCCGAGGTGGCCCGCATCCGCGCGCGGATGGAGACGGTGATGAAGGAGGCCGGCTTCAAGGGCGACCTGCCGGCCTTCCTGACCTTCCTGCGCACCGACCCGCGCTTCTACGCCACCAGCCGCCAGCAGTTGCTGGAAAAGGCCAGCGAGATCGCCAAGCGCGCCGACGACCAGCTGCCGGCCCACTTCGGGACCCTGCCGCGCCTGACCTACGGCGTGCGCCCGGTGCCGGCCAGCATCGAGAAGGGCTACACCACGGGCCGCTATTTCGGCGGCGACCCGAAGGCCGGCCGCGCCGGCGGGCTGATGATCAACACCTCCGACCTCGACCAGCGCGGCCTCTACGAGCTGCCGGCCCTGGTGCTGCACGAGGGCGCGCCGGGCCACCACGTCCAGACCTCGCTGGCCCAGGAACAGGCAGGCCCCGAGTTTCGCAAGAACCTCTATTTCAGCGCCTTCGGCGAGGGCTGGGGGCTCTATTCGGAATGGCTGGGCGAGGAGATGGGCATCTATCGCGACCCCTACGAGCTGTTCGGCCGCCTGTCCTACGAGATGTGGCGCGCCTGCCGGCTGGTGGCCGACACCGGCATGCACTGGAAGGGCTGGAGCCTGGAACAGGCCCGCGCCTGCTTCACCGAAAACAGCGCCCTGTCCTCGACCAATATCGAGGTCGAGCTGAAGCGTTACGTCTCCTGGCCCGGCCAGGCCCTGTCCTACAAGATCGGCGAGCTGAAGATCCTGGAGCTGCGCAAGCGCGCCGAGACCGCCCTGGGCCCGAAGTTCGACGAGCGGGCCTTCCACGATCTCGTCCTGCTCGGCGGCTCCACGCCCCTGGCGGTGCTGGAGGCGCGGACCGACGCCTGGATCGCCGCGCGGAAAAAGTAATGGCAAGCTGAGCCACGGCCTGGGGTTGACCCAACGCTCGCCCCGGGCCGAACCTCCCCGCCTGCATAAAAGGGAGGTTTCATGTCCTACGCCTCGAAGCTCGCGATCGGCGGCGCCCTGCTGCTGGCGCTTTCGGCCTGCTCCGACCCGAAGGCGGCCAAGAGCGACGCCCCGGCCAAGCCGGCCAGCGAGACCGCCGCCGCGCCCGCCGCGGCCAAGCCGCCCGCGGACCTGCCGGCCGGCGACTACACGCTGGACAAGACCCACGCCGACCTCAGCTTCAAGGTCAATCACCTGGGCTTCTCCTGGTACACGGCCCGCTTCACCGACTTCGACGCCAAGCTGACCCTCGACCCGAAGGCCATCGAGAGCGCCCATATCGAGGCCAGCATCAAGACCGCCTCGCTGCAGCTGCCGGCCCCGCCCAAGGGCTTCACCGAGGAACTGCTGGGCCCTCAGTGGCTGGACGCGGCCAAGTACCCGGCCATCACCTTCCGCTCGACCAAGGTCGCCAAGACCGGCGACGACACCGCCGACGTCACCGGCGACCTCACCCTGCACGGCGTGACCAAGCCCGTGACGCTGAAGGCCAGGTTCAACGGCGGCTACACCGGCTATCCGCCGATGGACCCCAACGCCCGCATCGGCTTCTCGCTGACCGGCAGCTTCAAGCGTTCGGACTTCGGCGTCGCCTACGGCGTGCCGCAGCCCGGCTCGACCATGGGCGTCGGCGACGAGGTGCAGGTGGCCATCGAGGCCGAACTGCTGAAGCCCAACCCGCCGGCGGCCAACGCGCCGCCCGCGCCCGGCCAGCCCTGATGAAGGCGCCTGTCCCCATCGCCGGACGGGGACAGGCGACCAATCCGCTTAATACAATCAGTGGTTTAGATTTTCGCTGGACGCGCGAAATAGGAAAGTTATCCTACAGGAGGAATATCGGCCTAGGCTGATGCTCATGGGCGTCATTGGGGGCGCCGCTCTTGAGGGACCATCATGCTCGCTCAAATCCTGGAGGAGGCCTGGGCGATCTCGCCCGATCCGCGTCGCGACCGGCTGGCCGCCGCCTTCGTCACCCACGCCGTGGCCCTGGCCACCGGCGTCGCGCCGGTCGACATCACGTCGGACAAGCGCACCCACAAGTCGGCCGCCCGCGCCCGGCAGATCTCGATCTACCTGGCGCACGTGATCTTTCACTGGCCGCTGACCCGCGTGGCCTTCGCCTTCGGCCGCGACCGCACCACCTGCGCCCACGCCTGCCATCGCATCGAGGACCTGCGCGAGGACCGGGTGTTCGACGCCCGGATGACCGCGCTGGAGGCCTGCGTGCGCCAGGCGCCCGAGACCATCCCGGATCTCGCCGGCATCGAGTTCCAGCGCGCGGGGCTGGGCCGATGACCGTCGCCGGCATTCTCGAAGGCGAGCTGGAGGCCGAGCACCTGGCCGACCGCGCCGCCCGCCTGCTGGCCCGCGCCGGCTCGGTGATCGAGGCCAGGGGCCTGGCCTACGCCGTGCGCTTCGCTCGCGGCCGCCGTCCGATGCTGGTCATCGACGAAGCCGCCTTCCGCAAGCTGTTCGACCGGCTGGTCCCGCGCGGCGACGGAGGCTGGCGGCTGTCGCCCCGCACTCCTTCCCCGCCCCCTGGGCGTCCCGGCTTCGTCGAGGGCGAGAAGACGGTGGTCGAGCCCGGCGGCCGGGCGACGACGCACCGCGCCAATCTGGGCGAGGCGCCGCTGGACTGGCTGCTGCGCCGCAAGCACATCACCCGGGCCGAGCACGCCGCCGGCGAGAAGCTGTCGGCCGACGCCCACGCCTCGGGGATCATCGGCCGCCTGACCATGCGCTGGGATCCGACGCCGCGCTCGGGCGGCGGTTCGCGCCTGGAGCCCATGGAGCGCGCCTACGCCGCCCGCCAGCGCCTGGGACGGGCCATGGAGGCGGTGGGGTCCGAGGCCATGCCGATCCTGACCCTGATCTGCCTTACCGGCACGTCTCTACAGGGAACCGAGGTCGCCCTGGGCATGAAGCCCAGAACGGGCAAGGCCGCCCTCAAGGCGGCCTTGCAGCGCCTCGCGGCGCATTACGGGATGGCGTGAGCCGTCCCGCCTGTCCTGAAGCGCCTTACGACGCCTGCTGGGCGTGCTTGATGTCGCGCATCTGGTCGTGGCCGGCCTTCACCTTGGCGTAGGCCTCCTCGATGGCGCGGCGGGTCTCCGGCTGGATATCCACGTCGCCCAGGGCCTTCTCGTACTTGGCCTTGATGTGGTCCTCGCCGTCCTCGACGGTCTTGACCACCGCCTCGTCGCCCTTGGTCAGGGCGTCGCGGACATTGAGGAACACCCGGTGGGCGGCGGCCAGGATGCTGCCGTCGTCGTCGGGCGTGCCGCCCAGGCGGCGGACCTCGGCCTGGAGGTCGGAGACGATGCCGCGACGCTCCTGGGCGCGGGCCTGGAACAGGGTCTTGAAGCGGCTGCTTTCGGCGTCCTTGGCGGCTTCCTCGTAGCCGTCGGCGCTGTCGATGGTGATCTCGACCAGGCCGTTGACGAGCTTGATGTGGTTTTCGTTCGTATGGGCCATGCTTGGGCTCCTTGAGCTTCGAATGGAGAGACCGCAGCAACGCGGCCTCTCCGCAAAAGGTTCGAAGCGGAGCCTTACGGTTTCTTCGATTGCAGGAAGGTCCAGGCCGTGCCGGCGGCGGTGATCGCCGCGCCGCGCGTGCGCTTGTTGATCAGCAGGCCGGCCAGCACCGCCCCGCCCAGCACGGCGACGGCCAGCGGCACGGTGCGGCCGCCGATATGGATCTCACGGCCGGCTATGGTCAGCGGCTTCCTGGGCGGCGCGCCGACGGCGTAGTCGGGAACCGGCGCCTGCGGATCCAGCGGCTTGGACTGGTGGTCGAGGAAGTTCGAGACCTTGTCCGACAGGGTGTCGATCAGGCTCTGGCGGGCGCGGGCCGGGCCCGCGCCGTTGGTCTGGGTGGGGTCGTAGGCGACCATGGCGTCTGTCTCCATGTCCTTGGGAAGGGGTCGCGGAGATAACGCCGTGCGGGCGAGGGCGATCCGTCAGCCCTCGCGCGGCGGTTTCGGCGGCAGGCTCGCGCCCACATGGTCGATGCCCAGTTCCAGGGCCCGCGCGGCCTGGCGCTGGCGCTCGGCGTAGCGGGCCTTCTGGTCGTCGCTGCGGCTGTCGTGGCAATGCGGGCAAGCCACGCCCTCGACATACAGCGGCGAGGCCCGGTCGGTCTCCGACACCGGCATCCGGCAGCCCCGGCACAGGACGTGCGTGCCCTGCGACAGGCCATGGCCGACGGCCACGCGCTCGTCGAACACGAAGCATTCGCCGCGCCACAGACTTTCGGCTTCCGGCACCGTCTCCAGGTAGTTCAGGATCCCGCCCTTGAGGTGAAACACCTCTTCGACGCCACGCGCCTTGAGCAGGGCCGTCGACTTCTCGCAGCGGATGCCGCCGGTGCAGAACATCGCCACCTTCGGGGCCGGCGCGGCCGGGTCCCAGGTCCGGCGGAAGGCGTCGAACCAGGCGGGGAAATCGGCGAAGCTGGGCGTTTGCGGATCGATCGCCCCCTCGAACGACCCGCAATCGACCTCGTAGCCGTTGCGGGTGTCGATGACGATGACGTCGGGCCGGGCGATCAGGGCGTTCCAGTCGGCCGGATCGACGTGGACGCCATGATTGTGGGCCGGATCGAGATCGGGCTCGCCAAGCGTGACGATCTCGGCCTTCACCTTGACCTTCAGGCGGTGGAACGGCGCATGGTCGGCGTCGGCGAACTTCAGTTCCAGCGCCTCGCAGCCCGGCAGGGCGCGGATATGGGCGATGACCGCGTCGATCGCCCGCGGCGTTCCGGCGATCGTGCCGTTGATCCCCTCGCGGGCCAGCAGCAGCGTGCCCTTGACCTTCAGCCCGCAGCACAGCTTGGCCAGGTCGGCCTGGATCGCTTCCGGGTCGTCGAAGGTCGCGAAGCGGTAGAGGGCGGCGATGCGCCAGGTCGAGGTCATGGGCGGGCCATAGAAGATCGGACGGGTCTGCTCAAGCACGGCCGGAACCAAGCGCGCATAACGCGGGTTACCGGGCCATGAGCATACTGATCACCGTCATCATCGCCCTCGTGCTGCTTGGCCTGGCGCTCTACGCCGTCCAGCGCTCGCCGATCCCCTCGCCCGTGAACTGGCTGATCCAGCTTCTGCTGATCGTCGTGGCCATCGTGTTCATCGGCAACCGGGCCGGGTTCTTCTAGGGGTTTGGGGGCTCGCATCCCCCTTCCCGGCCGTCATTCCCGCCCTTGTGGCGGGAACCTCTGGGTCAGCTTGCACGTGAGGCGCAAGCGAACCGCCTGCGGTTCGCCACCTCCGTCCTTGCGGCCGATAGAGGGTTTCTCGCCACAAGGGCGAGAATGACGGGAGTTAGAGGAAGCCTTTCTCAGGCCCCCGCCAGGGCCGCCGCGTCGCGCTGGATGCGGGCGACCATCGACTTGAGGCCGTTGGAGCGCTGCGACGACAGCGCTTCCGACAGCCCCAGGCGCGCCATGGCCGCCGAGGCGTCGAAGGCGGCGATGTCCCTGGCCTGGGCGCCCGAATAGAGCCGCAGCACCACGGCGATCAGCCCGCTGACGATGTGAGCGTCGCTGTCCCCGCGAAAACGCACGGTTCCGTCGGCCTGCGGCTCGGTCACCAGCCACACCTGGCTGGCGCAGCCGCGCACCTTGTTCTCCTCCGAGTGCTCCTCGGCGGTGAGCGGCTCGAGGTCCTTGCCCAGCTCGATCACGTAGCGATAGCGCTCTTCCCAGTCGCCGAGCATTTCGAACTCGTCGGCCAGTTCGTCGAGGGCGGCGTCGATGGGGCTGGTGCTCATGGCGCGGCATCTAGGCGGGCCGCGCCCCTGATGCAAGCGGTCAAGCCCCCGGCAGGCTCACGATCGCGGTCAGCCCCTGCCCCGGCGCCGACTTCAGGCGCAGCGAGCCGTTCATCGCCCGGGTCAGCAGGTCGACGATCGGCAGGCCCAGGCCTACCCCCTCGCCGGTGCGCGTGAGAGACGCCCCGCCCTGTTCGAACGGGCGCAGCAGGCGCGGCAGGTCGGCGGTTTCGACGCCCTCGCCCTGGTCGCGGATCGAGATCTCGACCATGCCGCCGGCCACGCGCTCGGCCTCGATGGTCACCACCCCGTCGCGCGGCGAATGGGCGACCGCGTTCTGCATCAGGTTGGAGAGAATGGTGCGCAGGCCCCGGCGGTCGGCAAGCACGCCCGGCATGCCCACCAGGTCCGGCGCGCTGAGCACCACGCCCCGCGCCTCGCACTCGGCCCGCAGCTGGGCCATCACGTCCTCCACCGCCTCGTCCAGCGGCTCGGCGGCGACGTCGAGGTCGGTGACGTGGCCTTCCAGGCGGGCGATCTCGACGATCTGGTTGACCAGCTTGAGCAGCTTGAGGCCGCTCTCGTGCACCAGCTTGGCGTATTCCTTGTATTGCGGCGAGCCGAGCGGGCCGTAGAGCTCGCTGGCGAGAATCTCCGAGAAACCGATGACCGCGTTCAGGGGCGTGCGCAGCTCGTGGCTGACCATGCGCAGGAACGAACGCTTCTGATCGTCGAGGGCGGCCTTGCGGCGGGCGCGGGCGGCGGCGCGGCGAAACGTCGCGGTGGGGCCTTCGGCGCCCCGCTGCGCACCGCGCGAATCAGCCCCAGCCACGCTTTCGGCGGGCTCTTCGGCTGTGAACGAAGCGTCCGCGGACGCCGTCTGAGACATATGAAACTCCCGGACCTTCTGTCCGCAAAGGCATTCTGTGCCACCCTGAACCAACCCGCTTACGAAACCGTTTCCGTCCACAAGAAGCTGGACTCGGCCGGTCGCCCCACAATTGTGCGCGCTTGGGGGATCGGCCGAAGCGGGGTTAGGATTCACCAATAACGAACCTTTTGAGGCGGACGCGTCCCCTTGGACATCGACCCGGTGCAGCCGCGGCAGGATGAAGCCGCCTTTCGTCCCGCGCTCGGCGCGGGCGAGACGGCGCGCGCCTGGCGTCTGGGCTGGCTGGCCGCGGCCCTGCTGGCCGGCGGCGCGGTGGCCTTCACGCCAGGCTCGACGGGTTGGCCGATCTGGACGGCCCTGCTGGCCGGGGCCCTGCCCGCCATCGCCGCCCTGCTGCTGGGCGACAGCGAGGACGAGCGCACCCAATCGATGCTGCTGGTCGGCTGGGCCGCCGGCGGCGCGATCGCCGCGGCCCTGACCGGCGGCGTCTCCGGCGCCATGAGCGCCTGGTGCCTGGCCCCCGTGGCCGCCGCCTCGACCCTGGCCGCCCCGCGCCGCCTGGCCGAGGGTGCGGCCCTGGCCCTGATCGGCGGCGCCATGGCCGCCCTGACCCAGCTGTCGGGCCTGGCCCCGCCGCCGCCCACCGGCCCCACCGCCTTCATCCTCGGCTTCCTGGCCGTGGCCACCACCGGCCTTGGCCTAGCCGCCGGCCTGATGCTGACCCACCGCCGGGCCGGCGAGCGCGACGTGCGCAACCTGTCGGAGCTGACGGCCCTTTCCACCCTGCTGGACGGCCTGCCGTTCCTGGCCTTCGTGGTCACCCTGCAAGGCCGCGTGCGCACCGTCCGCGGCGTCGCCCCCGAGGGCGCGGCGCTGGACAGGATCATGATCGACGGCCTGTCGCACGCCGCCGTCGTTGGCGAGCGCGCCCGCGTCGACTTCGCCCTGGGCCAGGCCCTGCGCGAGCACCAGGCCGTGCTCACCTTCCCGGCCGCCGAAGCCCCGGAAAAGACCCTGTCGCTGACCCTGCGCCGCGTCGGTCCCGGCATGCTGGTCGGCGTGCTCCGCGACGTCACCGCCGAGACCCGCCACCTGCAGCAGCTGGACCAGGCCCGCAACGACGCCGAGCAACTGGCCGCCGGCCGCGCCCGCTTCCTGGCCAATATGAGCCACGAGCTGCGCACGCCGCTGAACGCCATCATGGGCTTCTCCGACATCATGCGCGCCCGCATGTTCGGCCCCCTGACCGACCGCTACGGCGAGTACGCCGAGCTGATCCACGAGAGCGGCCGCCATCTGCTGGACCTGATCAACGACGTGCTCGACATGTCGAAGATCGAGGCCGAGCGCTTCGAGCTGTCGCGCGGCGAGTTCGACGCCCGCGAGGCCGTCAACGCCGCCATGCGCCTGCTGCGCGTGCAGGCCGACAGCGTGGGCGTGCAGCTGCGCGGCGTGCTGCCGCCCGGCGAGCTGGACGTCGACGCCGACCGCCGGGCCCTCAAGCAGATCGTGCTGAACCTGGTCTCCAACGCCCTGAAGTTCACCCCGCGCGGCGGCCAGGTGACGGTCACGGCCGACGGCCATGACGGCATGCTGGAGATCGTGGTGGCCGACACCGGCGTCGGCATCAGCCCCGAGGATCTAGAGCGCCTGGGCCGCCCTTACGAGCAGGCCGGCGGCGTCGACCAGCGCGCCAAGGGCACCGGCCTTGGCCTGTCGCTGGTGCGCGCCTTCGCCCAGCTGCACGGCGGCGAGATGCATGTCGAGAGCCGCCTGGGCGCGGGCACCAGCGTCTCGGTGCGCATGCCCATCCTGCTGGCCGCCCCCAAGCCGCCGGAAAAGCCCGAAAGCCCCACGGCCACCGCCGACGCCATGGAACCGCTGTTCGCGCCGCCGTCCGAGGCATCCGAAGAGCCCTTCCTGGGCGAAAACGTCATCCGCTTCGCCCCGCCGCGCTGAGGCGGCGGATGCTCCCCCCGAAGGGGGAGCTGTCGCGGAGCGACTGAGGGGGAGGTTGCTGGTGACCCAGCAGCATCCTCGACGTCAGCAGACACTTCCCCCTCCGGCCCTCCGGGCCACCTCCCGCTTCAGGGGGAGGGTCTTGGGCGGCGAACCTCCCCGCCCTAAACCGCCACGCTGAGCGACGGATCTGCCCGCAGCCGGGCCATGTCCCGTCCCGGGGGGCGGCCGTACAGGCGCGCGTATTCCCGGCTGAACTGCGAGGGGCTGTCGTAGCCGACGGAAAAGCCGACCCCGGCCACGTCGCGCCCCTGCACCATCAGGAGATTGCGCGCCTCCTGCAGGCGGATCTGCTTCTGGTACTGCAGCGGGCTCATGGCGGTCACCGCCTTGAAGTGGCGGTGCAGCGAGGTCTCGCTCATGCCCGCCACCCGCGCCAGCGTCTCGATCCGCATCGGCTCGGCATAGTGCGCGCGCAGCCAGCGGATGGCCCTGCGCACCTGGTCCGGCCGGCCGCCCGACGAGGCGATCTGGCGCATCATGCCGCCCCGCTCGCCGCTGAGCAGCCGCCACATCAGCTCGCGCCGCACCATCGGCCCCAGCACCGCCGCCTCGCGCGGACGGTCCAGCAGGCGCACCAGCCGCATCACCGTCTCGATCAACTCGTCGTCCATCCGGCTGACCGCCAGGGCCCGGGTCGGCGTGATCTCGGGCAGGACTTCCCCGGCCTCGACCAGCAGATCGGCGATCATGGCCGGATCCAGCGGGATCCCCACGGCCAGGTAGGGCGCGGCGATCACCCGCCCGCTGACCGGCAGGTCGGCCGACACCACCAGGTACTCGCCGGCGCGATAGGGATAGCTCTCGGCCCCAAGGGTCGTGGTCTTGGCGCCGTCGAGGATCAGGCACAGCATCGGCTCGTAGACCAGCTGCTGGGCCTCGGTGACGGTCGTGCTGGCGATCATGTGCAGGCCCGGCGGGACCAGCGGACCGACGCCGTCCGTCGAGACTTCTCCCAGATGGCCGCGCACCAGGTCGACGAGTTCGGGCAACTTGCTCATGGCGACATTCAACCGTCAAAGGCCTGATCCAGCAACGACGATCGCCGCGATGGCAGGATCATGCAAGAGGCTGGCGGCATCCGTCTACGGCCTCCGCCCGATCCCGGCCCATGCTGCAAGCTCCTCAGAAGGAGCTTCCCCATGACTTCCCCCGCCCCCCGCACCTGGTTCGTCACCGGCGCCTCGCGCGGTCTCGGCGCCGACATCGTCCGCGCCGTCCTGGCCGCCGGCGACCGCGTCGTGGCCACCGCCCGCAACCGCCAGAGCCTGGTCGAGACCCTCGGCCCCGACACCGACAACCTGCTGTCGCTGGCCCTCGACGTCACCCGTCCCGACCAGGTGCAGGCCGCCGTCGACGCCGCGCTGGCGCGCTTTGGCCGCATCGACGTGCTGGTCAACAACGCCGGCTACGGCCACCTGTCGGTGTTCGAGGAATCGACCGCGGCGGACGCCCAGGCCCAGTACGACACCAACGTCTTCGGCCTGATGCACGTCACCCGCGCCGTGTTGCCGGCCATGCGCGCCCAGCGCTCGGGCCGGATCTTCAACGTCTCGTCGGTGGGCGGCATCGTCGGCGGCGAAAGCGGCACGCTCTACTGCGCCTCGAAGTTCGCCGTGGAGGGCTTCTCGGAATCCCTGGCCGGCGAGGTCCGCCGCTTCGGCATCCACGTGACGGTGGTCGAACCGGGCTTCTTCCGCACCGACTTCCTGGAGCCGACCTCGGTGCGCCACGCCTCGCACGCCATCGACGACTACGCCCAGGTCGCCGCCGACCTGAAGGCCTTCTACGACGCCCGCAGCCGCAACCAGGCCGGCGATCCCCTGCGCCTGGGCCAGGCGCTGGTGACGCTGGCCAATGCCGAGCGTCCGCCCGTCCGCTGGTGCGCCGGCACGGACGCGCTCGCCATGGTGCAGGCCAAGATCGACAGCCTGCAGGGCGAGCTCGACGCCTGGCGCGACCTGTCGGCCTCCACCGACGGCGACTTCGAGTTCAAGCCGGAAGCCGAGACCACCACCGCCTGGCGCTGACGCCAGAAGCCGCGCCGGACCCCGGCGCGGCTTTTCCTTTTCAGAGCCCAGATACAGAAAAAGCCGGCCCGCGAACGCGGAGCCGGCTTTTCGTCGCCCTTACGGCGAGACTTGGAGGCTTTAGGCCTTCTTCGCGGTGAAACCGGCGAACTTGGCGTTGAAGCGCGAGACGCGGCCGCCACGGTCCATCAGCTGGGCGTTGCCGCCCGTCCACGCCGGGTGGGTGCGCGGGTCGATGTCGAGCGCCAGGTTCGCGCCTTCCTTGCCGTAGGTCGAGCGGGTTTGGTAGCTCGAGCCGTCGGTCAGGGTGACGGTGATGAAGTGGTAGTCGGGGTGAATGTTCTGTTTCATCGGACGGTCCAACCGACTAGAGCGCGGCGTGAAATGTGGGTGAGCACCACCAGCGGGGTGGCCCTCGAAGACGCGCGGCTATAAAGAACCCGCGCGATTTTGGCAAGGACCCAGTTGATGACCGACGTTAACGGCGGCGAGATTTCGGCCGACGGCCGCCCCGGCGCCGGCGCCGAGCTGGCCCAGAGCCTGAGCGAGGCGGCCGCCCGCCGCCCGCGCCGCAAGGACATCCGGCCCCTCGCCCACCTTCTGCCGTTCGTCCGCCGCCATATCGGCGACGCCCTGGCGGCCGGTTTCTTCCTGCTGTTCTCGACCAGCGCCACGCTGGGCCTGACCGCCGCCTTCAAGGAGGTGATCGACAAGGGATTCGCCAAGGGCTCGCACGGTTCGGTCAACAGCGCCTTCCTGCTGCTGGGCGGCGTCGCCCTGGTGCTGGCCGTGGCCACCGCCGCGCGCTTCTTCTTCGTCACGCGCCTGGGCGAACGGGTCGTGGCCGACCTGCGCCGCGCGCTCTACGGCCACGTGCTGTCGCTGGATCCGGCCTATTTCCTCAAGACCCGCACCGGCGAGGTGCTGTCGCGGATGACCACCGACGTCACCCTGATCGACCAGCTGGTCGGCGCCTCGGCCTCGATCGCCATCCGCAACACCCTCAGCCTGGTCGGCGGCCTCGGCTACATGGCCGTGGTCAGCCCCAAGCTCGCGGGCTTCATCGTGCTGATGGTGCCGGTGGTGCTGGCGCCGATGTTCCTGATGGGCCGCAACGTGCGCAAACTGTCGGCCACCGCCCAGGACCGCTTCGCCGACGCCGTCGGCTATGCGGGTGAAAGCCTGGACGCGCTGGACACCGTCCAGGCCTTCGTGCGCGAGCGCGAGGCCGACCGCCGGTTCGGTTCGGCGGTCGAGACGGCCTTCGACGCCTCGGTGCGCCGCATCCGCGCCCGCGCCCTGATGACCTCGGTGGTCATCACTCTGGCCTTCGGCGGCGTGACCCTCTTGCTATGGTTCGGCGCCCAGCTGGTGCTGAAGGGCGAGATGACGCCGGGCACCCTGGCCCAGTTCGCCCTGCTGGCGATCATGGCCGCCGGCTCGGTCGGCGCCCTGGGCGAGGTGTGGGGCGACGTCCAGAAGGCCTCCGGGGCCATGGACCGCATCGCCGAACTGCTGAACGCCAAGCCGGGCATCGCCCCGCCGCAGGCGCCCAAGGCCCTGCCCTCGCCCGTGCGCGGCGAGATCGCCTTCAGCGACGTGGCCTTCGCCTATCCCGGCCGTCCGGACCTGCCGGCCCTCAACGGCTTTACCCTGACCGTGAAGCCAGGCGAGACCGTCGCCCTGGTCGGCCCCTCGGGCGCGGGCAAGAGCACCGTGCTGCGCCTGCTGCTGCGCTTCTACGACCCGCAGGGCGGCGCGATCCGCCTGGACGGCGTCGACCTGCGCGAGGCCACGCCCGCCGAGGTGCGCGGGACCATGGCCCTGGTCGCCCAGGACTCGCCGCTGTTCTCCGGCTCGGCCATGGACAACATCCGCTTTGGCCGCGCCGACGCCACCGAGGAAGAGGCCCGCGCCGCCGCCGACGCGGCCCAGGCCACCGGCTTCATCACCGCCCTGCCCGAGGGCTTCGACACGCCCGTCGGCGAGCGCGCCAAGACCCTGTCGGGCGGCCAGCGCCAGCGTCTGGCCATCGCCCGCGCCCTGGTACGCCAGGCCCCGATCCTGCTGCTCGACGAGGCCACCAGCGCGCTGGACGCCGAGAACGAGCGCCTGGTCCAACAGGCCCTGGACGCGGCCATGAGCGGGCGCACCACCCTGGTCATCGCCCACCGCCTGGCCACCGTGCTGCAGGCCGACCGCATCGTGGTCATGGAGGACGGCCGCGTGGTCGAGGAGGGCAAGCACGCCGACCTGGTGGCCAAGGGCGGCCTCTACGCGCGCCTGGCCCGCCTGCAGTTCGGCGTCGAGGCGGCCTGACCGCGCCCCCCCTAGGTTGACGAAGCGGGCGCGGGCGTCGAAAGCTCGCGCCCTTCGTCCCGGGGGTGCGTATCGTGATCGACAAGCTGGCCGTCCTTAATCCGTTCGCCAAGTTGCCGGATGAGGAGACCGCCGCCCGCGCCGCCCGCGCCGGGGCCGTCGGCGCCTGGCTGGCGGCCGTGAGCAGCGCGTTCGGCGCGGCGATGATCTTCCTCAAGCTCGACGTCTATGTCGACGAGATGCGCCGCCAGGTGCAGGCCACTGCGGCCATGCAGGATCCGGCCATGGCCGAGGCGATGATGGCCAACGCCGCGCCGTCCATCGTCTGGACCACCATCGGCTTCAGCGGCCTGGTCGGCCTCGTCTACGTGCTGCTGGGCGTCGTGCAGTGGCGGCGCAAGACGCGCCTGATCCCGCTGCTGCTCCTGCTGTTCGCCATCTACGGCCTGGCCGTCTCCCTGCTGGCCATCGTCGGCCACAAGGCCAGCAACCCATATTCTTCGCTGGGGCAGCTGTCGGTGGGCCTGGTGCTCTCCATCGCCACCCTGCTGTGCTTCATCGCCGGCACGCGCGGCGGCTTCCGCCTGCACGCGCTGAAGAAGGCGGGCTAGCCGGCCGCCTTCTCGGCCTCGATAGCCTTCTTGATCAGGGCCACATGGGCCACCTGGTCGCGCAGCGCCTGGAAGGCGGGGCTGGACGGGCCGTCGGGCTGGCTCTGCGCCCAGTCGACCAGCACCAGCAGCGCCTCGCTGATGCGGCCGATCTGGCGGCCGTAGCTGCCCACCTCGTCCAGTACCCGGGCCTCCACTTCAGGACTGCGCGACTGGCCCAGATTGACGGTGAACAGCGAGAAGTCGCCGAAGCTCCACGACCACGGATTGATGGTCTGGGTCAGCTGGCGCGGGGCCAGGGAAAGCTGGAACGGCTGGGTCATGCGGGCCTCCCGGTCTGGAGGCGCCAGCATGCACCGCTTGCAACGCTCGCGTGTGACGTTCCGGCGGACGGGCTTGAGGAAACGCCCGTCTCGCCCAAGCCGTGATCAGCCGCGCGCGGCGACCGCCAGCCCCGGGAAATCGCTGAACACCCCGTCGACGCCGGCGGCGTAAAGCGCCTTCAGCACCGCCGTCACGTCGCCGCGCTGGGCCAGGTAGTCGGCGGCGCCCGCATCGCCGCGCCGCAGGGTCGCCGGCAGGAAGTAGTTCTCGGCCCGCACCGTCCAGGGATGCACCACCAGGCCCGCGACGTGGGCGTCCTTCACCAGCGAGGTGGCCGGCAGCAGGGTCTGCTTGTCCTGCGGGACGATCATCGTCTTTTCCGGGCCCAGGCCGTCGGCATAGGCCGCCACGCCCTTCAGGCCCTCGGGCGTGACCAGGTCGGCGTACCTGACGTTCGGCAGGTCGGCCGGACCGCCCTCTCCCGCCACCAGCAAAACGAGGCGCGCGGGCGTCTTCAGGCGCAGGGTCTTCAGCGGCCCGACCTCGAAGCACTGCACGAACACCGGCGCGGTCTTGGAATTGAGGTCGTTGCGCTTGAGCGCCTCGACCATCCGCCCCTCGATGGGCAGGCCGATCGAGGCGAAATAGGCCGGGTGCTTCATCTCCGGATAGACGCCGATCGTGCGGCCCACGCGCTTGCTCTCGGCCCGGGCGAAGGCGACCACCTCGTCGAAGGTCAGCACGCTGGCCTGGCCGTCGAAGGCGGCGCTGGCCGGACGCAGCTGCGGCAGCCGCTCGCGGGCGCGCAAGGTCTTGATCTCGGCCAGGGTGAAGTCCTCGGTGAACCAGCCGGTCAGGCTTTCGCCGTCGATGGTCTTGGTCGCCTTGCGGGCCGCGAACTCGGGATGCGAGGCCACGTCGGTCGTGCCGCCGATCTCGTTTTCGTGGCGCACCAGCAGGTGGCCGTCCTTGGTGACGACGAGGTCGGGCTCGATGAAGTCGCAGCCCTGCTCGACCGCCAGGCCATAGGCCAGCAGCGTGTGCTCGGGACGTTCTCCGGAAGCGCCGCGGTGGGCGATGACCACCGGCTTGCGCACCCCGGCGCGGACCATGGTCGGGATCATGCTGGCGCCCATGGTGCCCGCGAGGGCGGCGGTCGTCATGGCGCGGCGGGTCAGTAGGGTCATGGCCGCTGATTAGCGCGCGGGTGTGACGGTTTGGCGAGCTTCGAACAGGTTTGGATCACCGTTTCCTGCCTTCCTGGGCCTTGTGCCCAGGATCCATCGTTCAGCCTGCTCAGACCTCCACAGGGCGACCTGGGTCTGAGCCGTCGCCGGCATGGGCCCTCGCCACAGGGGCGAGGGAAGCGAAAAAGAAAAGCTCACCCGCAAACGAAAAGGGCCCCGGAAATTCCGGGGCCCCTTCCAATCTCTCGCTGCGAAGCGCCTCAGCCGGCGGCTTGCAGGGCCTTCAGCACCTGCGGGTGCAGCTCGGGGTTCGAGGCCAGGATCGAGGCGCCCTGCACCGGGTCGCCGTGCTCCTCGATGGTGGTGACCTTGCCGCCCGATTCCTGGACCATCAGCACGCCGGCGGCGACATCCCAGGGCTTCAGGTTGCGTTCCCAGTAGGCGTCGAAGCGGCCGGCGGCCACCCAGGCCAGGTCGAGCGAGGCCGCGCCGAAGCGGCGCACGCCGGCGACCTTCTGGCTGACCTGGTGCAGCTCCTTCAGGAACTGGCCGTGGCCGGGCTTGCCGACGAACGGCACGCCGGTGGCCAGCACCGACTCGTCCAGGTGCTTGCGGGCGGCGACGCGCAGGCGCTTCTCGGCGCCGAGGAACGCGCCGCGCCCCTTCTCGACCCAGAACAGGTCGTGGGTGATCGGGTTGTAGGTGACGCCGGCGACGACCTCGCCCTCGCGCTGCAGGGCGATGTTGACCGCGAAGTGCGGGATGGCGTGCATGAAGTTGGTGGTGCCGTCCAGCGGGTCGACGATCCAGGTGTGGGTCTTGTCGGTGCCCTCGACCATGCCGCGCTCCTCGCCGAGGAAGCTGTAGCCCGGACGCGCCTTGCTGAGGATCTCGAACAGGGTCTGCTCGGCCTTGAGGTCGGCGTTGGTCACGAAGTCGCCCGCGCCCTTCTTGGAAACCTGCAGCTCGGTGACTTCGCCGAAGTCACGGGCCAGGCCGCGAGCCGCCTTGCGCGCGGCGTCGATCATCACGTTGAGAAGGGCGGAAGGCGTGGGCACGGGCGAATATCCTATGGAATTCCCTGCACCGGCGCGCGGACGCGCGGCGGCGGGAGACGGACGATGGCAGTGGGAAAGAGCGGGCGCGGAACCTAGACGCGGGGCCGCCGGAAGGCAAGGCGGGGCAGATTGTCGCGGTTTCGACCTCCCCCTTGCAAAAGGGGACCGATCGGTCAATTTTAGGGGCGGCGGTTGATCCAGCGCAAAGCGAAGGGTCGCGCCACGCGCAAACTCCCCTTTAGCGCAAACAAGGAACGACCCCATGACCAAGTTCTCCCTGATCACCGCCGCCGTCGCCCTGCTGGCCGTGGCCCAACCCGTCGCCGCCGAAACCCTGCTGAGCGGCGCCTCGCAGCGCGTCTCGGTGACCGGCAAGTCCTCGGCCGCCGTCAGCGACGAGCTGACCCGCGCCGCCCGCCAGGTGTGCGTCAAGGCGCTGAAGACCAGCCGCCACCCCAACTACGCCTCGTGCGTGACCGAGACCCTGGGCCAGGCCCGCGCCGATTATGCCGCCCTGCGCTCGGCCGCCGCCAACGCCGCCGAATAGGATCGCCGACTAAAGCCTGGCTAGGGCCCGTCGTTCCCCACGACGGGTCCGGTCAGCCGGCCTTGCGGTGCTTCCGGACGATCCAACGGGCCAGCAGGCCGGCCACGACGACCACCGACAGGCCGAAGGCCGTCGGGAGCCACCAGAAGATCCACTGCGCGGCCTCGCCGACCGGATCGGCGCTATCCGCGTAACCCATGTCCGGCGGCGCGAGGATCTCGATGCGGACCGGGCACATCGGCGCCAGCACCGCCAGAACGATCGCCGTCACCCCGCCGATCAGCGCCAGCCTCCACCACATGATCTCGCCCCCGCGGATGAATTCGCTTTTCTGTGGCCCGCCGTGTCACATGGGCCAAGACTAATTCGTCCTGAGTTCGCAAAGCGACGCGAGGCGCCATGACCCAGGCCGACCAGATCTTCGAAAACCGCCGCCACGCCATGACCGGCCTGGCCTATCGGATGCTCGGCTCGCGGGCCGAGGCCGAGGACGTGGTGCAGGACGCCTGGCTGCGCTGGCGCGAGGTCGACGAGGCCGGCGTCGACAATCCCGGCGCCTTCCTCAACCGCGTGGTCTCGCGCCTGTGCCTGGACCGGCTGAAGTCGGCCCGCGCCCGACGCGAGCTCTATGTCGGCGAATGGCTGCCCGAGCCCGTGGTCGATGTCGACGAGACCTTCGGCCTGGGCGAGAACCTGACCGTGGCCTTCCTGCTGGCCCTGGAGCGCCTGACCCCGCTCGAACGCGCGGCCTTCCTGCTGCACGACGTGTTCGACACGCCCTTTTCCGAGATCGCCGCCACGCTGGACCGCTCCGAGGCCGCCGTGCGCCAGCTGGCCGCCCGGGCCCGCGACCACGTCAAGGCCGGCAAGCCGCGCTACAAGCCCAGCGCCGACGAGGAGCGCCGCCTGACCCAGGCCTTCATCGCCGCGGCGCTCAGCGGCGACGCGGGAACCCTGCGAGGGCTGCTGGCGCAGGACGTGGTCATGCACGCCGACGGCGGCGGCAAGGCCTCGGCGACGATGAACCCGGTGTTCGGCCTCGAGAACGCCGTGCGCCTGCTGGAAGGCATCGCCCGCAAGTGGCCCCAGCCCGACGACGTGGCCGTCCGCCTGGCGCGCATCAACGGCCAGCCGGGCGTGGTGCTGTCGCACGACGGCGTCGTCATCCAGACCATGGGCCTGGACATCGTCGATGGCCGCATCGCCGCCGTCTACACCATGCGCAATCCCGACAAGCTGGCGCGGGTGGCCCCGTAATCCTTCTCCCCCTGCGGGAGAAGGTGGCGGCCGAAGGCCGACGGATGAGGGGTCGCGCGGACGGTTCTGAGAGACCCCTCACCCGACCTCCCTTCGGGAGGCCACCCTCTCCCGCAAGGGGAGAGGGATCATCAGGGCAACGGCGTCTTGGGCAGGCTGTCCCTGGTCTCGCAGGCCAGTTTGCCGGCCTTGCCCGCCGCGCCGGAGATGTCGTCGACCTTGGCTTCCTGCCGCCAGTTCTTGGGCAGGCCCTTGTCGCCGGCGAAATCCATGCCGAGGTCCATCCACTTGTCGGCGGCGCAGTCGAGGGCGAAGAGCATGATCGGGCCCTTGCCGGCCGGCCAGGCCTTGTAAGGCCCGCCGCCCTTGCCTTCGGCGATGCGAAGCACCACCAGGCCGGACTTCTCGTCCACTCTCAGGAAGTCGGCGTCATAGAAGGTCTTGGCCTCGCCGGGGGCCGGTTTCCAGGTCTCTGCGGCCGTCGGAACGGCGGCCAGGACCAGCATGGGTACGCTGAGCAAACACGCTACGAGCCGCTTCTGCATGGCGGTCCCTCCCCGTTATGGTTCGCGGGGAGGACGCTATGCCTCTCCCACAACCACGGCAAGAGAACGTCGTTATGCGCGTTCGGCGGCGGGTCAGCCGCGCGCGGCGAGCCCTTGCGCGATGGCCGCGTTCAGCGCCGCCACGGCCGCGTCGGGCCCTTCCGGATGCGCCCACACCCCGCCCGAGACGGCCAGGAAGTCGGCGCCGGCGGTCGCCAGACCCGCGGCGTTGTCAGCGGTGATCCCGCCGATGGCCACGCAGGGAACCTCCATCGTCTCCTGCCAGATCGACAGGATGTCGGGCTCGGCGACGATCGGCGCGTCCTTGGTCGTGGTCGGGAAGAACGCCCCGAAGGCCACGTAGTCGGCTCCGGCCTCGGCGGCCTCCATGGCCAGATGCCGGCTGTCGTGGCAGGTGACGCCGACCATCCGGTCCTTGCCCATCAGCTTGCGGGCGGCGGCGTACGGCGTATCGCCCTGCCCCACGTGCACGCCGTCGCAGTCGAGGCGGGCGGCCAGGTCGGGACGGTCGTTGAGGATCACCGCCACGTCGCGGGCGCGGGCGATCGGCGACAGGGCCTGCACGGCGGCGGCCACCACGTCGTCGGGCGCATCCTTGAGGCGGATCTGCAAGGCCGCCACGTCGCCGCCCTCCAGGGCGCGGGCCAGCTGGCGACCGAAGGCGGCCAGGTCCGGCAGGGACGGCGGGGTGATCAGATAGAGGCGGCAGTCGAGCGTCATGCGCCGCCTTTACGCCGATTTGGAGCGCAGCGCGACTTTGGGGGCGAAGCGCTGCCAGCGGAGCATGAAAACCTCGTCCTTCGACAGACTCAGGATGAGGTTTTCAAATCGCCCCCCTTGATCCTCACCCTGAGCCTGTCGAAGGGCGAGGATCACCCACCCTCCTCGCCCGCGACGACGCGTCGCTGCGAACTCGACTGAGAGTCAGTTGCAAACCGGTGGAAAACTGTTAGATGAGAATGACAATCATTCGGTAGGGCGTTCCTTCCTTGTACGTCTGCAATTGTAACGGCATCCGCCAGCGTGAAGTCCGCGCCGCGATCGACGCGGGGGCGACTCGTCCGGCCGAGATTTTCCGCCACAAGGGCTGCCAGGCCCAGTGCGCCAAGTGCGTCTGCGAGATGCGCCAGATGATTCAGCAAGCCCAGGAAGCTCTGGCTTACGCCGCCGAGTAAGGCTTCCTGCGACGCAAAGTCGACGATTTCAGGTTACCGCGAAGCACTCTCACGCTTTTCTGTGAGGCTGCGAAACACTTGCACACATTACTGTTGAAGCGCTGAAAAAGGCGACTAAGGGTGCGGGCGAACTCGAACCTTAGGAGGCCGCCATGCAAGGCGATCCCGGCGTTATCCGCGTCCTGAACGCTGTGCTCACCAACGAGCTGACGGCCGTCAACCAATACTTCCTGCACGCTCGCATGCACGACAACTGGGGCTTCAAGCGCCTCGGCCAGATCGTCTACCAGGAATCGATCGGCGAGATGAAGCACGCCGACAAGCTGATCAACCGCATCCTCTTCCTCGAGGGCCTGCCCAACCTGCAGGACCTGCACAAGCTGAAGATCGGCGAGACCGTGCCCGAGTGCCTGGCCGCCGACCTGTCGATCGAGCTGTTCAACCGCGAACTGCTGGTGCCGGGCATCGTCCAGTGCGAGCAGGCCCGCGACTACATCAGCCGCGAACTGCTGCGCGAGATCCTCAACGACACCGAGGAGCACATCGACTACCTCGAAACCCAGCTGTCGCTAATCAAGTCTCTCGGCGAGCAGAACTACCTGCAGAGCGCCATGGGCGAACTGCCGGCGGCCTGAGCGGCCTCCAAAGCCTGAAGACTTCGAACGGCCTTCCCGCTCCCGCGGGGAGGCCGTTCTGCTATTCGCAGAGCGCTTCCAGCGCGTCGCGGTCCAGCAGCTCGACGTGGCGCACGGTCGGCAGGGCGATCAGCCCCTCCTGCAGGAAGCCGGTCAGGGTGCGCGACACCGTCTCGATGGTCAGGCCCAGATAGTCGGCCATGTCCTGGCGGCTCATCGGCAGGTCGAAGGCCGCCTCGCCGGTGCGGTCAGCCAGCAGCAGCAGAAGCCCCGCCACCCGCTCGCAGGCGCTGCGGCGGCCCAGCATCAGCACGTGGTCCTGGCTGCGCTGCAACCCCGAGATGGTCAGCTGGTAGAGCTGCCGGGCCACCTGCCCGTCGCGGGCGGCCAGGTCGCTGAGCGCCCGGCGGCGCACGATGCGGACCGTCACCTCGCTCACCGCCTCGGCCGTGGTGCGGCGCACCTCGCCGGCCTCGAAGCCGAAGGCCTCGCCGGCGAAATGGAAGGCGTCGATCTGGCGGCGGCCGTCGCGCAGCAGCCGCCCCGTGCGCACCGTGCCCTCGACCAGTTCGTAGACGTGGTCGGCGCTGTCGCCCTCGGCGAAGATCTCCTCGCCGGCGGCGTAGCGGATGACGCTGGCGGCGGCGACCGGCAGGGCCGGCTGGGCGCAGGCGGGCTCGAAACGAAGGGGCGACAGCATCAAACGGCTCCCGAGGGCATGAGGCGAAAGACGCCGCCCCAACGCTGGCACATTCCCCCTACTCTTCGTGCGGGTAAATTCGGGAGCGCCGCATAAGGGGTTCTGCGTAGGCGCCGCGCGGGAGCGAACATGGAAACCTCCCCCTCTGGGAGGAGGTTCGTTGCCTACCGCTTGCCCTTGACCATCCGCTCCAGTTCCACCGCCCGGATCGTCGTCATGCTGAGATGGCAGCCGCTGATGTTGAGCATGTCGATCGTGCCGCCGGTCAGGTCTTCCTGGCATTCGGCGTCGCGGCGCTTGATCCAGGCCCGCTGGACGGTGCGCAGCTTGGCCTGCTCGGCCTTAGAGCGCCTGACCATCACCGCCTTGTAGGCGCGGTTCAGGCGGGCGTCCTGCTTCTGAAGCTCTTCGTTGGTGCAACCGGCCATGGCCACGGTCACGCCCTTGATGGCGTCGCCGCTGCCCAGGCAACGGTCGTATGCGGGCGAGTATTCCTTCTCCGGATCGATCGGGTCCGAGGCGGCGAAGGCCGGCGGCGCGGCCATGGCCAGCAGCGTCAGGCCGAGCATCAGTCGTCGAAGCAGCATGAAGATCCTCGCTTTCGACGGCCAGGATGGCCCGCCGATCACGACGGCTTCAAGGCGCGGCGGCGCTCAGAGGTTCCGGGCGATGCGGTCGGCCAGGGGCGTCAGGTCGCCGCCGGGCTCGTCGAACACGCCCATGTCCTGGGCCGTCACCTGCGCGAACAGGTCCTGCGCCGCCTCGGACGTCGTCAGCAGGTCGAGCGCTGCCTCGGCTTCTTCGGGCGGCCAGCGGTCAAGCACCGCGCCCAGCGCCTTCAGGCGCGCTTCGAACAGTTTCAGGTCCATGGCCACAGATCTTCTTCTGCCTCTGGAGTCTCGTCTTCAAGGTCTGCCGGCCCCGTTTCAGGAGCGAGCGGACCGCCTGTTCCGAACAGCCCATGGCGTCGGCGATTCTACCGACCTCGAGCTCTTCGAAATAGAACAAAGTCAAAGCCTGGCGCTGGGTGTCCGGCAGCTTGCCCAGGGCCTGCTGCAGGGTCACCGCGACTTCCGAGCGTTCGAGGTTGGCCAGGGCGTCGGCTTGCACCGCTCCCCGATCCTCGGCGTCGGCCAGGCGGGTGATGACCTCCTGGCTTTCCGGCACGGCCTTGCGGACGCGGCGACGGTCGATCGCCTTGTTGACCGCGATGCGGTGCAGCCAGGTCGAGAACCGCGCCTCCGGGGTCCAGCGCTCGCGGGCGCGCCAGGCGGCAATAAATGCCTCCTGGGCCGCGTCCTCGGCCTCCTGCACGTCGCCCAGGACGTTCAGGGCCAGCCGCCGGACCATCCGCAGATGCCGGTCGACCAGCACCCGGAACGCCACCTGATCGCCCTCGCGGCAGGCCAGGAACAGGTCTTCGTCAGACCGCGCATCCGTCAGCCCGAACTCGCCCGTCACAGTCATCGCTGAATTCGCCATGGCGATTACTCGCCTCCATCGCTGTATCGCAATGGGATTGGCAAACAGCATGCCATATATCAGATAACTACATTACCGAATTCATCCGATACGATGACGATACGCGGGAATATTTCTATTTTTCAGAACGGAGTTCTTTACAGAACGGACGCAACAAGTCGAGTACGATTTGATACGAATTCGACACATCTTTGCGACGACTGGCGCGAACCATGCTGTCGAGCACGTACTGGTAGAAGCTGCGCAACGTCTTGCCGTCCGGTCCGGCGGCCGAAAAATCCAGGCTCGTCGACAGCACGGTGAGGATCTGGGTGGCGCGCATGGCGTGTCGGCACATTTGATCCAGCCGCCCCTGCTCGTGGGCGAATTTTGCCGAGCCGATGGCCCGGTAGAGCTCCTCGTGCACCGAGGCCAGCACGTCGCGCGGGCTGGCGGTCAGGCGGCTGGAGGCCGCGTAGGCGCTGAACGCCTGGCTGTTAGTCGTCGTCATCGCTGCTGGCTCCGAGGATGGCCTTGATCTGCTCTTGAAGGATCTGGGCGGCGTAGAGCTGCGTCTCCATCGCCGAGTATTTCGCGATCAGCTTGGTGCGGTACGTCTCCGCGTTGTCGCGGATGGTCTCCGACTGTTCGGTCAGGTCGCTGTTGACCGTGTCGAGGGTGTTGATGCGCTGCTGGATCACGCCGGTGGTGGTGTTGGCGTAGTCGCCCATCAGGCTGGTGATCAGGTTGGCGAAGCCCTGGGTGATCTGCACCGAGATCGTGCCGCTGGTCGGGTTGGCCAGGGCGAAGGACAGGCCCTCGTAGATCGACCCGGTCGCGCCGATGATCCGGCTGCCCGAGATCGTGAACAGGCTGCTATCCCCGCCCACCGACACGCTGGAGATCGCCCCGTCGGTGACGGCGACCTCCAGGTCGAAGTCGTACGACAGGGTGGTGTCGTTCTTCAGGAGCTTGAGGTTGCTGTCGCTGGCCTCGAACTTGGTCTCGAAGAACGCGGCCACGCTGGAGAGATCGGTCAGCAGCAGGTTGTCGAGCGAAGTCTCGTCCGACAGCTCCAGCTGGTTGGCGCTGTTGAGCGTGACGCCAAGCGCCGACAGGTCGGTCAGCTCGTCGTCCGACCCCGTCTTGCCGCCCAGCAGGGCGTTCAGCTGGCGGTTCACGTCGCGCAGTATGCCGTCGGCGAACAGCACCGCGTCGTCGGCCACCACCCCGCCCGAGCCCACCGTCTGGTTGGTCACCACGAAGGCGCGCAGGGCGTTGTAGGCGTCGATGAAGTCGGTGATCGCCGTCTTGATGTCGTCGTAGTTGGCCTCGATGTCGAGGGTGATGGTCTGGCCGCTGGTGGCCTGCATCAGCGAGATCGACAGGCCAGGAATGACGTCGGTCAACTCGTTGCCGTCGCTCTCGATCTCGACCCCGTCGATGGTCACGATCGAGGGCTGGGCCGCCTGCAACACGTTGGCGAAAGCGCCCGAGCTGTCGGTCAGGCCCAGCGACTGGCCGATGTCGTCGCCCGACACCGACGACAGCGTGATCTCCTGGTTGGTGTCGCTGGTCGACATCACCAGGCGCGTGCCGGTCGAGCTGGTGATCAGGGTGGCGGTGACGCCGGTCGTGCTGGTCTTGGCGTTGACGGCCGCGGCGATGTCGCTGACCGTCATGGTCGAGGTCACGGTGATCTCGGCGGCGGTCCCGCCGTCGACGCCCACCGACATCACCCCCGACAGGCCAAGCGCCGTGCCGGATGCCTGGGCGGTGGAGGCTGCCTTCATGGCCTTGGCCAGCTGGGTGACGGTGATCTCGTAGGAGGCGGCCACCGCGTCGCTGTCGGCGTCGACGGCGATCACCGAGGTGGCGTCCGTGCCGTCCGAGGCGGTGAGATAGGCGCTCTTCTCGTCGAAGGCGTTGGTGGTGGTCGTGACCGAGCTGTAGGTCGTGGCCGCCAGCGCGGTCATGGAATCGGAGATCGCCTGCAGCAGGGTCTGCAGCGACTGGTACGAGGCGATCTTGGTCTCGTTGGCCGTGACCTTGGCGTCGATGGTGTCGGCGCGAGCGGTCTTCTGGGCGACGGCCGCCTCGATCAGGGAGTCGGTGTCGAGCCCCGAGATCGTGCCCGTCAGATAGGTCGTCGAACCCGAGGTCGAGACGCTGCTGGTCGTCGTCATGGCAATGTCCGGAAAGTCGGCGGGAGAGCCTTGAGGGGCTCCCCCGCCAGTCTGCAGGACGACGGGAGCCAGGCCCCCGTCATCGCGACACGAGCGACTACTGCAGCAACTTCAGAAGCGACTGGCTCATCGAGTTGGCCTGGCTGAGGGCCGAAATCGCTGCGCTGGTCAGGGTCTGGGCGTTGGTGAAGTTGGTCTGCTCGGCGGCGATGTCCACGTCGGTGATCGCCGACGCCGCCGACTCCAGGTTCTCGAGCGACGTGGAGATCACGTCGCCGCGGAACTCGAAGCGCGACAGGGTGGCGCCGACGTCGGCGCGCATTTTCGAGACCGCCGTGATCGCCGAGTCGATCTCGTCCATGGCGGCGACGGCGTCGCTGGTGGAGCTGATCGAGGTGACGGTCAGGTTCAGCCCCGTGGTGTTGGCCGTACCCAGTTCGACCTTGATCACATCGGTGCTGGACGTGCCGACCATGAAATCGACGCCCGTGCCCTCGGTGTAGTTGCTGTCACCGTTGAGCAGAGAGACGCCGTTGAAGGTCGTCGTCTCGGCGATGTCGTTGATTTCCTCGGTCAGCTGCTCGTACTCGGCGCTGATGTACGACAGGTCGGCAGTGCTCGACGTCCCCGATTGGGCCTGGGCCGTCAGGGAGTTCATGCGCTGCAGGATGTCGGCGATGTTCGACAGGGCGCCGTCCGCGGTGTTCAGCACCGAAGTGCCGCTGGTCACGTTGGTGGCGGCCTGGTTGAGCACGGTGATGTCGGCGTTCATGGACGTCGCGATGGCGAGGCCGGAGGCGTCGTCCTTCGCGCTGACGATCCGCGAGCCGCTCGACAGCTTCGCCAGGGATTCGCTCTGCGCCGCCGAATTGTTGTTCAGGTAGCGCAGGGCGGTGTTGGCGGCCGTGTTGGTGGAGATAACAGGCATGTTCTAGTCCGGTTCTCTGTCTGGAGTCCGCCCGGGGGAGAGTCCGGTCGGGAAGCTGTCCGCCGTTCTGACGGCCTGGCTTCGACGGGTTGAACGGGACGTCCGCCGACGATGGGGCGGATTATTTTTCGGAATGCGGGGCTCTCTTGCCCCCACCTCCCGTCATTCCCGCCCTTGTGGCGGTAATGACGGGAGTAAAGAGACCCCCCCAAAAATAATCCGCCCCATCCGGCGCGGAGCCTCCGTTGAACCCGTCGATCGGCGCCCAGAGCGACCGGACCGACTTCACCGGAGGGCTTTCTCCATGACCACCGTCTCCTCGGCGACGAGCACCAGCACGACGAGCTCGAGCAGCTCGTCCGGCACGCTGCAGCTCGGCACCACCGACTTCCTGAAGCTGCTGATGACGCAGCTGACCAACCAGAACCCGCTGGATCCGACCGATCCCACCGAGTTCACCAGCCAGCTGGCGACCTACTCGTCGCTCGAGCAGCAGATCAACATGAACGACACGCTGACGACGATGTCAGACAACATGTCGTCGCTGCTGACCCAGGTTCAGCTGCTCGCCTCGGCCTCGGAATAGGGGCCAGCGACCATGAGCCTGTCTTCCGCCCTCTCGACCGCCGTCTCGGGCCTGTCCGCCCAGAGCATCGCCCTGTCGGCGATCTCCGAGAACATCGCCAACGCCTCGACCACCGCCTACAAGACGACCGAGGTGTCGTTCCAGTCGCTGGTCAGCGGCGCCATGGGCACCAACACCTCGACCAGCTCGGTGGTGGCCAAGACCAACCAGGCGCTGAACGTCACCGGCGCGATCTCCTCGACCAGCGTGGCGACCAACATCGCCATCGACGGCTCGGGCTATTTCGTGGTCGCGGCCAACGCCGGCGACAGCGGCAGCGACCTCGTCTACAGCCGCAACGGCAGCTTCTCGACGGACGCCAACGGCTATCTGGTCAATAGCGAAGGCTATTACCTGATGGGCTATCCCACGGACTCCGACGGCGCCGTCCTGGCGTCCAACACCAGCGACCTGACCAGCCTGTCGGCGATCAACCTCGACTCGATCAGCGGCACAGCCAAGGCCACCTCGACGGTGAGCATGGCCGCCAACCTGCCGGCCGACGCCACGACGGGCCAGAGCTTCGACACCAGCATGGAGGTCATCGACTCCCTGGGCGTCAGCCACACCGTCGGCCAGACCTGGACCAAGACCGGCGACAACACCTGGTCGCTGAGCCTGTCGGACCCGACCCTGACCAAGGACAGCGCCACCACCTCGGGCACGATCAGTCCCAGCACGGTGACGGTCACCTTCAACTCCGACGGCAGCCTGGCCACCACCGATCCGTCGCCGGTCAACATCAGCATCACCGGCCTCTCGACCGGCGCGGCCGACAGCGCGATCGTGCTCGACCTCGGCTCGACGGGCGGCACCGACGGCCTGACCCAGTACGCCTCGACCTCCTCGACCCTGTCGATCAGCCCGACCTTCGAGCAGGACGGCGCCAACTACGGCGAGCTGTCGGGGATCAGCATCGACGAGAGCGGCCTGGTCACGGCCAATTTCGACAATGGGGTCAGCCTGGCGATCTACCAGATCCCGGTCGCCACCTTCAGCAACCCGGGCGGCCTGACCCACGTCTCGGGCACGGTCTATGACGAGAACACCGCCGCCGGCCAGGTCCACCTGAACCTGCCGGGCGAGGGCAACGCCGGCAGCCTTGTGGCCAGCGCGCTGGAAGGCTCGACCACCGACACGGCGACCGAGTTCAACAAGATGATCATCGCCCAGCAGGCCTATTCGGCCGCCTCGCAGGTGATCAGCGCCACCAGCGACATGTTCGACACCCTGATCCAGGCCGTGCGGTGAGCGTCATGGGCACGATCGAACGCCTGCACGCGCGCGCCCAGAAGGCCCGCCGCGATCCGGCCACGCCCGTGGTCTCGTCGGTCGAGGAGGCCCGCGCCCTCGCCCGCAGCATCGCCGAGGGCCTCTCGGCCCTTTCCGACGACCAGCGCCTGCTCATGCTGTCGAACCTGCACGAGGTGCAAGCGACGCTGGAAGACCGCATGGCGTCCCTGGAGACCGAGATGGCGGAGGAGCGCGTGCGCATCCAGGCCGTCAATCGCGGGCTGAACGCCCAGGCCGGCTATCGCGGCGGGGTGGCGTCGCTGCGCGACCACCGTCGCCGCAAGGACTGACGCCATGTCGCTGTCGTCGATCATCAGCTCGGCCTCGTCGGCCCTGTCGACCGCCCAGATGCAGATCGCGGTGGCCAACGCCAACGTGGCCAACGCCGACGACCTGACCTACACTAAGAAGACGGTCAGCACGACGGCGACCACGGCCCTGAACTCGGCCTCCAGCGCCACCGTGCAGCGGGCGGCCGATACCTATCTGGCCAAGACGGTGGTCAAGACCGCGGCGGCCTCGGGCTACGCCGGGGTGGTCGACACCTACATGCAGTCCTACGACGCCGCCCTCGGCTCGGTGGACAGCGGCGACGACCTGTCCAGCCTGCTCGACGCCTTTTCCAGCGCCCTGACCGCCCTGTCGGCCAGCGCCGACAGCGACACGGCCAAGGCCGCGACGGTCTCGGCCGCGTCCGACCTGGCCGCGGGGATCAGCAGCCTGTCGGCCTCGATCCAGGACCTGCGCACCCAGGCCAACGCCGAGATCGCCACCACGGTCGACACCATCAACTCGACCCTGTCGACCCTGGCCTCGCTGAACGACCAGATCGTCTCGGTCACCGCCCAGGGCGGCGACGTCACCGCCCTGCAGGACCAGCGCGACGCGGCCCTGACCACCCTGTCGGGCCTGATCGGGGTCAGCAGCTACACCACTTCCGACAACCGGCTGGTGGTCTACACCACCGGCGGCGACCAGCTCTTGGGCACGACGGCGGCCAAGCTGTCGTACACCGCCTCCAGCGCGCTTTCCTCGACCAGCGTCTACCCGACCTCGATCTCGGGGATCACGCTGAACGGCAAGGACATCACCGGCAGCCTCGATTCCGGCCAGTTGGGCGCCCTGGTCACCCTGCGCGACAAGACGCTGGTGGACGAGCAGGCCGAACTCGACGCCCTGGCCTCGACGCTGATCGCCCAGGTCAACGCCATCGCCAACGCCGGCTCGTCCACGCCCGCGCCCAACGCCCTGACCAGCGCCTCCACCGTCTCGGGCTCGGACGCCTTCTCGGCGACCGGCACGCTGCGGGTGGCGGTCGTCGATTCCAGCGGCTCGACGGTCTCGACCCAGGACATCGATCTTTCGGCCTACTCCACCCTGGCCGACCTGGTCAGCGCGCTAGACGCCGTCGACGGCCTGTCGGCCAGCATCGGCTCGGACGGCAAGCTGTCGATCACCGCCGACGACAGCGCCAACGGCGTCGCCCTGGGCGACATCAGCGCCTCGGTCGGCGCATCGGCGCAGGGCTTCTCGGACTACTTCGGCTTCAACGACCTGTTCTCGGGCTCGACCGCCGCCGACATCGCCGTCACGTCCAAGCTGTCGGGCGACTACAGCCTGCTGGCCACCGCGGCCCTCGACACCGCCACCACCCTGGCCGTGGGCGACCGCGCCCTGTCGACCTCCGACAGCACCACCATCGACAAGCTGTCGTCGATGCTGTCGGGAACCCTGAGCTTCGCCGCCGCCGGCGACCAGGCCGCCAAGACCGTCAGCCTGTCGTCCTATGCCGCAAGCTTCGTCTCGGGCGCGGCCACCCTTGTCGCCAACGCCTCGTCCAGCGCCGCCAGCGCCCTGTCGACCTTCGAGGCGGCGACCACGCGGCTGCAGAACACCACCGCCGTCAATGTCGACGAGGAGCTGGCCCTGCTGACCACCTACCAGTCGCAGTACGAGGCCAACGCCCAGCTCGTCTCGATGGTGCAGGAGCTGTTCGACACCCTGATCCAGATGGTGAACTGACCATGATCAGCCGCATCGCCACCTTCGGCCATTCGACGACCATGCTGGCCGCCAGCCTCAAGGTGCAGGCCAAGCTGGCCGACCAGCAGGCCCAGACCGCCTCGGGCCTGAAGTCCACCACCTACGGGGGCCTGGGCAGCAACACCGGCAGCCTGCTGCGCCTGTCCAGCCAGGGCGCCGCCCTCACGGCCGAGAACGCCGCCGCCCAGACCGCCACCGCCTATGTCAACGCCGCCTACTCGGCCCTGGGCGACATCGCGGATCTAGCCACCACCATCAAGACCCAGCTGGCCTCGATGATCTCGAGCACCACGATCGACTCGGCCACCACCGCCCAGTACGCCACCAACTGGCTCAACGACCTCCAGGCGCTGATGAACAGCACGTCTGGCGGGACCTACCTGTTCTCGGGCACGGCGGGCGACACCGCCGCCGCCGACTTCAGCGATGCGGACTGGGATCCCTCGGCCGGCGTCGACGCCGACTTCTACCAGGGCTCGTCCAGCACCCGGACCTTCACCACCACCGACGGCCAGACCATCAACCTGTCGGTCTCGGGCGGCTCGGCGGCCTTCGAGCAGCTGGCCCGCGCCCTTTCGATGATCATCGCCTCGCCGGGCGACAGCGACGTGGTCTCGGCCGCCTACGACCTGGCCGGCGGGGCCCTGACCGGTATCGGCTCGCTGCAGGAGCAGGTCTCGATCCAGGCCTCCACCCTCGACCGCCTGATCGAACGCAACGAGGCCAAGATCGAGAGCATCGACACCCTGGCCTCCAACCTGAAAGACGCTGACCTGGCCGAGACGGCGGTGCTGGCCACCCAGTACGAGACCCAGCTGGAGGCCATGTACTCGATGATCTCGACGCTCTCGTCGCTCAGCCTGACGAAGTATCTGTAGAGGATAGATGCTCCCCCCCCGAAGGGGGAGCTGTCGCCCCCGGGTCCGGCCAAAGGCCGGCCCGAGGATAAACTCCGCGACTGAGGGGGAATTAACTGCGGCGCCGGAGACGCCCCGACCTCATCAGACACGTCCCCCTTCGGCCCTCTGGGCCACCTCCCCCGTCAGGGGGAGGATCTTGATTGCAATCTCGCAAGACCTCGACATACGCCGGCAGGATCGCCCGGCCACAAGGGCGGCTCGTCGTTTCGGAGTTACGATGCCCTCGCCCGTTTCCCCCAGCCGCCGCGGCCTGCTGGCCCTGGCCGGCGCCGCGCCCTTCGCCGCCATCGCCGCCTCGGCCCGCCCCGTGGCCGCCGCCGAGACCGTCTGCGCCCTGACGCCCCAGGTCACCCAAGGCCCCTACTGGTTCGACCCCAAGCTCGACCGCGCCGACATCACCGAAGGCAAGAAAGGCGCGCCGGTCACGGTGGCCCTGACCGTCGTCGACGGCGCCTGCCGGCCGCTGAAGGGCGCGCGGGTCGACATCTGGCACTGCGACGCACAGGGGATCTATTCCGGCTACGAGGGCCAGGGCGACGACCACCAGGCGGCCGCCAAGGGGCAGACCTTCCTGCGCGGGGCCCAGACCACCGACGCCGCCGGCAAGGTCGCCTTCAAGACCATCTGGCCGGGCTGGTACGAGGGCCGCACCCCGCACATCCACATCAAGGTCCACCTGGACGCCCGCACGGCCCTGACCGCCCAGCTGTTCGTGCCCGACGCCCTGTCGGAGTTCCTCTACGAGAACGTCCCGGCCTACAGGCGACCGCGCCAGCGCGACATGTTCAACCGCCAGGACGGCATCGCCCTTCAGGGCGGCGAGGCCATGGTCGCCAGCGTCAAGGAAGCCAAGGACGGCTATGTGCTGGCCTTGGTCCTGGGCGTCGATCCCGCCGCCGACTGGAAGGACGACGCGGGGATGGGCCCCGGTGGTCCCATGGGCGGTCCCGGCGGTCCGCCGCCCGGCGGCATGAACGGCCGCCCGCCCGGCCCGCCGCCCGGCCCGCCGCCCGGCGGCTTCCCCAATGGCGGCCCGCCCGGCGGCCCGCCGCGCCACGAAGCCCCCACCGGCGAGGCGCGGCTGAAGGCGATCGTGCCGGGGATCTAAGATCCTCCCCCTGAAGGGGGAGGTGGCCCGAAGGCCGGAGGGGGAAGCGGCCTCTGAGCCGCCGTAACAACTTCCCCCTCAGTCGCGGAGTTTATCCTCGGGCCGGCCTTTGGCCGGACCCGGGGGCGACAGCTCCCCCTTTCAGGGGGAGCATCTTTCTGCCCTTCCCTCCTCCTGCTCCACACGCCATCCTCCCCGCCAAACGGCCGTTCGGCCTGCGAGGGGATGGAAATGCACAAGACAATCTGGGCCGCGCTGGCGGTCTCCATGGGGCTGGCCGGGACGGCCTGCGCCCAGCCGGCGCCGGCGGGTCCGCAGCCCAAGAACGACTACGCCCAGGACGCCGCCTGGCTGTGCCGCCCGGGCCGCCAGGACGCCTGCGCCCAGGACCAGACCGCCACCATCGTCGCCGCCGACGGCGCGACCAGGGTCGAACCGTTCAAGGCCGATCCCAAGGCCCCGATCGACTGCTTCTACGTCTATCCGACCGTGTCGACCGATCCCGGCGGCAACAGCGACATGACCATCGACCCGGCCGAGACCATCGTCGCCGAGCAGCAGTTCGCGCGCTTTGGCCAGGTGTGCCGCACCTTCGCGCCGATGTACCGGCAGGTGACCCTGGCGGCCCTGCGCCAGGTGATGCAGGGCAAGGCCTCGCCGGGCGACGAGGCCCTGGCCTACAATGACGTGCTGGACGCCTGGAAGGACTACCTGGCCCGCGACAACGGCGGCCGCGGCGTCGTGCTGATCGGCCACTCCCAGGGTTCGCGCGTGCTGCTGCGCCTGCTGGCCGAGGAGATCGACGGCAAGCCGATCCAGAAGCAGCTGGTCTCGGCCCTGATCATCGGCATGAACACGCCGATCGATCCGGCCACAGACGCCTACGGCTCGATCAAGATGTGCCGCAAGCCGGGCCAGACCGGCTGCATCGTCAGCTACGTGTCGTTCCGCGCTTCGAGCCCGCCGGCCGAGCCGGCTTTCTTCGGCAAGGCCACCCCGGACGGCAAGCGCGCGGCCTGCGTCAACCCGGCCGCCCTGGCCGGCGGCGAGGCGCCGCTGCACAGCTATTTCAGCGACAAGACCATCGCCGGCGCGCCGCGCAAGACGCCCTGGATCAAGGGCAAGGACGTGACCACGACCTTCGTCTCGACGCCGGGCCTGGTCACCGCCGAATGCGCCGCGAGCGGCCCCTACGACTACCTGGCCGTCAAGGTCCACGGCGTCCCGGCCGACCCGCGCGTCGACGACATTCCCGGCGACCTGATGGTGCTGGGCTCGCCGCTCAAGGCCTGGGGCCTGCACCTGGCCGACGTCAACCTGGCGATGGGGGACCTGGTGGCGCTGGTCGAGGCGCAGGGGAAGGGCTGGAAGTAGCGATCAAGTTCCTCTCCCCTTGCGGGAGAGGGTGGCCCCGCGGAGCGGGGTCGGGTGAGGGGGCGCACCAACAGAAACGCCGCGGCGGCTTTTCAGCTGTCGCGACGTTTTGCGTCTGAGACCCCCCTCATCCGTCGGCTATCGCCGACACCTTCTCCCGCAAGGGGAGAAGGATCCCGATCATTTCCCCGTCACGCCCTTGAAGACGCCCAGGCCGAGAACGAGAACGACCACGAACACGACCAGGAACAGGAAGAACAGGATCTTGGCGACGCCGGCCGCGGCGCCCGCGATGCCGGTGAAACCAAGCGCGCCGGCGATGATGGCCACCACGGCGAAGATCAGAGCCCATTTCAGCATGGGTAAGCTCCTTGCACTGGGCCCGCGTGATGCAGGCTTCACCGGATCAACGTCGCCTTGGCGCGCGTCGTTCCTTGTGTTCGCGAGCCCGCGCCGCTAACTCCAAAGCCATGGCCGCCAAGCCCGAGAACCCGACCGAACCCTTCAAGCGCGCCCTGGCGCACGCCGCCCGCTCGCTCGCCGAGACGCCGGACCTCGAGATCGTGTTTTCCGGCGAGTCGCCGGGCCTCGTCGGCAACCGCGCCGTGCTGCCGCATCCGCCGCGCGACCTGTCCGGCCCGGACGCCGCCCGCCTGCGCGGCATGGCCGACCAGATCGCCCTGCGCCTGGCCCACCACGACCCGTCGACCCACGCCCGCTCGCGTCCGGCCGCGCCCGACGCCCAGGCGATCTACGAGTCGCTCGAGCAGGCCCGCATCGAGGCCATCGGCGCCAACGCGCTGGGCGGGGTGCGCGCCAACCTGACCACGGTGCTGGAGACCCGCCTCGAAAAGCAGGGCCTGACCCGCGCCGTCGCCTTCGACCGCAACAACGCCCCGATGGCCGAGATCCTGGGCCTGATGGTGCGCGAGCGCCTGACCGGCGACGCCCCGCCCGATGGCGCGAAAGCCCTGGTCGAGATCCTGCGCGCCGACATCGAGAGCAAGGCCGGCAAGGACCTCGACCGCCTGGCCGCCGCCGTCGACGACCAGGCCGCCTTCGCCAAGGTCACCCGCCAGATCCTGCGCGACCTCGACCTCGGCGACGACGTCAACGACGCCACCGAATCCTCCGACGAGGACGAGGGCGACGACGAAAACCCCACCGACACCGCCGACGACGATCAGGGCGACGGCGAGGGCGAGCAGACCGACGGCTCCTCGCCGCAGGAAAGCGAGGCCTCCGACCGCGAAAGCCAGGCCGGCGACGAGGAGATCGTCCAGTCCGACCAGGAAGGCGAGGCCCAGGAAAGCGAAGAGACGCCCGACATGGGCGACGGCGCCAAACCCGCCCGTCCCGATCCGTCGGCCGACAAGGGCGGCGAGCCGGCCTACAAGGTGTTCACCACGGCCTATGACGAGGTGGTCTCGGCCGAGGAGCTCTGCGATCCCGACGAGCTGACCCGCCTGCGGGCCTATCTCGACCAGCAGCTGTCGGCCCTCTCCAGCGTCGTCTCGCGCCTGGCCAACAAGCTGCAACGCCGCCTGCTGGCCCAGCAGAACCGCGCCTGGACCTTCGACCTCGAGGAAGGGATGCTCGATGTGGCCCGCCTGACGCGGGTGATCATCGACCCCACCGCGCCGCTGTCCTTCAAGCAGGAGGAAGACCAGGAGTTCCGCGACACGGTCGTGACCCTGCTGATCGACAATTCCGGCTCGATGCGCGGCCGCCCGATCATGGTCGCCGCCGTCTGCGCCGACATCCTGGCGCGCACGCTGGAACGCTGCGGCGTCAAGACCGAGGTGCTGGGCTTCACCACCCGCGCCTGGAAGGGCGGAACCAGCCGCGACGAGTGGATCAAGGCCGGCAAGCCGCCCTCGCCCGGCCGCCTGAACGACCTGCGCCACATCGTCTACAAGGCCGCCGATGCGCCCTGGCGCCGGGCTCGCAAGAACCTGGGCCTGATGATGCGCGAGGGTCTCCTGAAGGAGAACATCGACGGCGAGGCCCTGATGTGGGCGCACCAGCGGATCATCGGCCGGCCCGAAGCCCGCCGCATTCTGATGGTGATTTCCGACGGCGCGCCGGTGGACGACTCCACCCTCAGCGTCAATTCGGGCCACTATCTGGAGCGGCATTTGCGGCAGGTCATCGCCGAGATCGAGGGCAAAAGCCCGGTCGAGCTGATCGCCATCGGCATCGGCCACGACGTGACCCGCTACTACCGCCGCGCCGTCACCATCGTCGACGTCGAGCAGCTGGGCGGGGTGCTGGTCGAGCAATTGGCCGCCCTGTTCGACGAGGAGCCGCGCACGGCCGTGCGCGCCCGCGGCCTGCTGCCGCCGCCGCCCACCGTCGTGCCCTCCGCTCCCAAGGCCGCGCGCAAGGTTTCGGCGTGATCGGACTGCGCAGCCTGCTCGTTCTTGGCCTGGCCGGCGGCATGCTGGCCCAGTGCGGACCCAAGCCGGCCCCGCCGCCGCCCGTCGTGCTGCCCGCCGCCCCGGTCAAGGTCGGGCCGGAGATCGGCCTGACGGTCGCGCCCGTGCCGCTGAACGCCTCGGACGCCAGCCAGACGGCCGTCGGCCGCTTCGTCTATGCCGGCGGCATCCACGTCACCAGCGCCGACACCAGCCGCCTGCACGGTCTGTCGGACCTGATCCTCACCGACGACAACGGCCTGGAGGCGATCACCGACGACGGCGACCGCTTCTCGGCGAAGCTCCAGCTCGACGCCGACGGACGCCTGGTCGGCCTGACCAACGGCAAGCTGTCGCCCCTGCTGGGCGTCGACGGCGAGGGCCTGCGCGGCAAGACCGAAGGCGACGCCGAGGGGCTGACCCGCCTGCCCAACGGCGAGCGCCTGGTCAGCTTCGAGCGCGATCACCGCATTTGGCGCTACGCCGTCGGGGCCGACGGCCAGTGGAGCCGCCCGGCGCTCGCCCCCAAGCCCGCCACCGTCTTCCCCGACAACGAGGGCATGGAGGCGATCACCGCCTATCCGGCCGCCGGCCCCGACGCCTATCTCGTCGGCGGCGAGGAAGGCGAGGCCTGGCTGTGCCGGCTGTCGACGAACTGCCAGTCGATCGCCCCGCAGACGCCCAACGATTTCACCTGGGGCCTGTCGGGCTTCGCCGCCTTCCAGGGCAAGGCGCTGGCCACCTTGCACCGGGCCTACGACCCCGTGCGCGGCTGGCGCGCCCAGGTGCGGTTCCTGCCCGACCCGCTGCTGCCGGCGGCCAAGCAGTATCCGCTGGCCACGCTGATGCTGGACGGCCAGGTCACCCGCGACAATTTCGAGGGGATCGCCCTGGCCGCCGGTCCCAATGGCGCCACGCGGATCTACCTGCTGTCGGACGACAACGGCGGTTCGATGAACCAGCGCACCCTGCTGCTGGCCTTCGACTGGACCCCGCCGCCGCCCCAGCCCGCGCCGCCGCCCGCCCCGCCAAAGAAGAAGCGCCGCTGACCCCGCGCGGCGCCGCCGCCTCTTGCCAGGGTTGCGGTGCGCGCTACGGTGGAGCCATGCGCTGGAGCCTGTCGAACTATCCGCTTCTGGCCCTGCCGATCCTGGGCGGGCAGTTCCTGTTCGACGTCACCGACGACGGCTTCGTCGAGGCCCTCCGTCACTTCCCGACCCGCCTGCTCATCATGAGCGTGCTGGTGGCCGTCATCTGCCTGGCGACCTGGGCCTGGCGCCGCCACAAGCGCACCTTCCGCTAGCCATAGCGCCGCGCACGGCCGAGCAGCGGGTCCTTCCCGCCGGAATCACCGCGAGAGCCGGCTGGCCGCTGTGGCCCGATGGCAACAGCGGCAGATCGCCCCCTTCCCCCGAAGGCCAGGGATCGCCTGTTGGGCGGCCGTGCTAAGCACCGCCGCCATCGGGGCCAGGACCTTCCCGCCGATCGCCGAAAGTCGGGTCCAGCGTCGCGTGCGAGAACCACAGATGGGGATAATTTCACCTGAAACTAACGGGTTTCGAGGCGCTTATTTGCTGCACAGACTGCCTTTTGCGCACGCAACGTTCGCCGGCGTCGTAAAAAATTGACACCGGGAGCCAAAAAGCCGCTTGATATGACAACGCTGTCAGCACTATCTAGTTCGTGACGGCGACGAACTGGCGAGATCCGGTCGGCCGTCAGAGGAACGCATCGGGAGGAGGTTGATCCCAACCCCCTTTCCGGAATGACTGAAATGCAACGTGTGTTTGTTCTGGCCGCTTCGGCCATCGCTCTCATGAGCGCCCCCGCCGCCTTCGCCGGCGAAGTCACCGTGAAGGTCGCCGGCCGCACCACCGCCGCCGTGCACGCCGACATCGTCAAGGCCGCCACCTCGGTGTGCCAGGAAGACAACGGCTCGACCACCTATGGCGCCGACGTGCTGCCCTACTGCATCCGCGACGTGGCCCGCGCCGCCGTCGAAAAGGTCGGCAGCCCGACCCTGACCGCCTACGACAAGACCCAATGGCGCCCGAACGGTCTGATCAAGACCGCCTCGGCCCGCTAAGCGCTTCTACGCCTTAGCCCATCGGGACCAGAGCCCGCGGAGCCCCCGCTCCGCGGGCTTTTGCTTGCCTGGAACGTTGCTCATGACACCGGTAACAAGCGCGTGAAATCAATGACTTCGCCCGAAAGTTGCAGCAACATGACTGTTGATAACTGATCGGCGATGAGCTAAGGCTGTTCTCTGGCGACAGAGCGGGCGAGATCCTGGACCAGTCGCCGGAGGAACGCGTCGGGAAGCGGTCGATCTGAACCGTGCGCTTAAGGCGCCGCCCGACCCGGAATCCCACCCATGATCCGCTCCGCCGCTCTCGCTCTCTCCGCCCTGGCCCTGCTGGCCGCCGCCCCGGCCGGCGCCGCCGAAGTCCGCGTCAAGGTCGCCGGCCGCGCCGCCGCCGACGTCCGCGCCGACATCGTCAAGGCCGCCTCGACCGTCTGCTGGCAGGACGTCCGCGGCGAGTCGCTGGCCATGTACCTGTACCCGGCCTGCGTCCGCTCGTCGGTCAACGACGCCGTGACCAAGCTCGGCAACGCCGACCTGATCGCCTACAACGCCGCCAACCCGGCCAAGCCGCTGGAAGTGGCCGCCCGCTAAGGCGCCCAAGCCCTTCCAAGGCTTCAAGAGCCGCCGTCGCCCCGCGACGGCGGCTTTTTGCTGGGCGCAAACCAAAGCCCTCTCTCTTTGAGAGAGGGAGGGGCCCGCCGCGAAGCGGTGGGAGGGTGAGAGGTTTCACCGCTGGCCGTTAGGGGCCGGATGAACCGCAAGATCGGATTATCCGGATGCCAGGATAAGGGGACGTGGACGCTCGCACGAGCCACCGCGCTCAGTCCGGCGAGATTGTTACCTCTCACCCTCCCACGCCTGCGGCGCGGGCCCCTCCCTCTCTCACAAAGAGAGGGCCCAGGAGTGAAACGCGAAAAAGCCCGCCAGGCGAACCTGGCGGGCTTTTCGTGTTCGACCGCCAATCCCTGAGGACTGGAGGGTCGAAAGGCTTAGGCGGCCTGCGCGGCGGCCTTGGCCTTGGCCTTCACCTGGGCCTTGATCTTCAGGGCGCGCGGCGACAGCTGCTCGTCCTTGGCGCCCAGCAGGAACACGTCCAGGCCGCCCTTGAAGTCCAGGGTGCGCAGAGCGGCGTTGCTGATACGCAGCTTGAAGGATTGACCCAGCGATTCCGACTGCAGCGTGGCAGGCGACAGAGCCGGCAGGAACCGGCGCTTGGTCTTGATGTTCGAGTGGCTCACGTTGTGGCCGATCATCGGACCGACGCCCGTGAGTTCGCAACGGCGCGACATGACGAGTACCTTGGGCTAGGCGAAGCCGAAGGCCCCGCGAACATAATGTCAGGCGCGCTTCCGGACAGGTCCGCCGCGCGAGAGGGGGCGATATAGGCGATGGAGCCCGCCGGAGTCAAGGCGCATGGGCTTGAACGCCCGCCATCTCCCCGCCTTCAATCGCGGTTCATCTGCGACTTCTTATATACGCGGCCATGAAGGAGTTCGACCGCATGCGTTCCATCGCCCTCGCCGCCCCCGCCATCGCCGCTTCCCTGGCCGCCCTGGCCGCGGGATTCGCCGTGACCGCGCCGGCGACGGCCGCCGCGCCGAAGTCGACGATTCTGCCCGGCCACTGGGAGTACAGCTACCGGATCGGCATCATTCCCGCCGGCAGCGAGGACAAGTGCATAAAGCCGGCCGACGCCGCCCAGTTCTCCAAGGGCATCTGCACGCGCCGCTACAAGTGCGACTACACCACCAACCAGGTCGACGACGGCAAGATCGCGCTGAAGGGGACCTGGACCGACAAGAAGGGCCGCGTGGCCCCGGTCAGCGCCAAGGGCAGCTATACCCCCGAGAGCTTCAAGCTCGACGTCAAGATGAAGACCATCAACGGCCTGCCCATCGCCGGCGTGATGAGCGCCAAGCGTCTGGCCGCCACCTGCCCGACCAACGTCGACTGACGCCCACTCGCAGAACGCCCTTCGGGGAACGCCATTGTGGTTAACCCGCGTTAAGCTACAATAGCTTGTAGGGAACAAATCCCGAATCGGACCGTGTCAGCGATTCGGTCCCGATTCGTTTCGCGCGCGTTCCGGCGCTTCAAGCCTTGCCGTTAACTTGGCTGTGGACGCCCGCCGGTTACCCCCAGCAACCGCTCGCCCCGCGCAACCGGACGGCGTGCGCCACGCAAGCTCCACCTGCGCGATTGACAGCGACCCTCGCTCCGACCAAGCCTCGCGCCTCATCCAATGCATGCAAGGCGGGGACGATGTACGAAGGCGACGAAGACAACACGCTCTACACCGTGGTCGTGAACCACGAGGAGCAGTACTCCATCTGGCCGGCCGGCCGCGAACTGCCGCTGGGCTGGCAGAGCGCCGGCTTCAGCGGGACCAAGAGCCAGTGCCTCGAGTTCATCCAGAACGTCTGGACCGACATGCGCCCCAAGAGCCTGCGCGAGGCCCAGGGCGGCTAGGCCCTACTCGGCCGCCACCTTCACCGCGACGGCTTCGAGCGCCTGCGCCACCGTGGGGCCGGGGTCGTCGTGGATCACCCGGGACAGGTCGCGGCCGTCGACCACCTGGCCGCAGGCCTCGCAGGCCAGCTTGGGGTGGAAATCGCAGCCGCAGGCCTTGTGCACGAAATGCACCGGGCCGGCGCCCACGCCATAGACGTGGCGGTCGCCCCATTCGGCCATGGTCAGCAGCACGTTCGACAGGTCGCGCCCCTTGGCGGTCAGCACGTATTCGTGACGCGGCGGACGCTCCGAATAGCGGCGCGTCTCCATCACCCCGTAACCGACCAGGCTCTTGAGCCGCGCGGCCAGCACGTTGCGCGCCACGCCCAGGCGTTCCTGCCACTGCTCGAAGCGCCGCACGCCCTGGAAGGCGTCGCGCAGGATCAGCAGGGTCCAGGGATCGCCGACGACCTCGAGGGTGGCGGCGATGGCGCAGCGTTGCTGGCTATAGTCGGCGGTGCGGCCCATGGCGCGAAAGTGCGGCGTTCCGCGAGGGAATGCAAGGGCCGTTGCTTTTCAGTACGAACCCGAGTAGGTTTTTTATCGCAATTGACTCTCTCGGTTCATTGCTCGACTTTCCGGCCGACGACGGGAGCCCCCTTCCGCCGCCGGCCGCTTCTTGCGCCGCACGCAGACGCAAGACACTTGCGCAAGCGGGCCGATAGAGGGCCTATTCCACCGCAAAACAAACGTATCGGGAGTTCGTCCATGTCCAACCACGCCGATCCTGTGGTGATCGTCAGCTTCGCCCGCACGCCGATGGGCGGCTTCCAGGGCGCGCTGGGCGGGGTGAAGGCCACCGAGCTGGGCGCGACCGCCGTCAGGGCGGCCCTGGAACGCGCGGGCCTGGCCGGCGACAAGGTCGACCAGATCATCATGGGCTGCGTCCTGCCGGCGGGCCTTGGCCAGGCGCCGGCCCGCCAGGCCGCCCTGGGCGCGGGCCTGCCCAAGTCGGTCGAGGCCACGACCGTCAACAAGATGTGCGGCAGCGGCATGCAGGCCGCCATCATGGCCCACGACGCCCTGCTGGCCGGCAGCGCCGACGTCATCGTCGCCGGCGGCATGGAGAGCATGACGCTCGCCCCCTACCTGATGGCCAAGCATCGCGGCGGGGCCCGCATCGGCCACGACCAGATCTGGGATTCGATGTACCTCGACGGCCTCGAGGACGCCTACAGCCCCGGCAAGCTGATGGGCGCCTTCGCCGAGGACACCGCGGCCGACTACCAGTTCACCCGCGAAGCCATGGACGACTACGCGACCAAGGGCCTCGCCAAGGCCAAGGCCGCCGTCGAGGGCGGCGCCTTCGCCGCCGAGATCGCGCCGGTCACGGTCACCACCCGCAAGGGCGCCGAGATCATCGACAAGGACGAGCAGCCGCTGAAGGCCGACCCGGCCAAGATCCCCACCCTGCGCCCGGCCTTCTCGCGCGACGGGGCGATCACCGCCGCCAACTCCAGCTCGATCAGCGACGGCGCCGCGGCGCTGGTCATGACCCGCAAGAGCGTCGCGCAGGCCCTGGGCCTGCCGGTGGTCGCCACCGTGGTCAGCCACGCCGCCCACGCCCACGAGCCGGGCCTCTTCACCACCGCCCCCGTGCCGGCGATGCGGAAGGCGCTCGACCGCGCCGGCTGGAGCGTCGCCGACGTCGACCTCTTCGAGGTCAACGAGGCCTTCGCCGTCGTGGCCATGATCGCCCGGAAGGAACTGGGCATTCCGGACGACAAGCTGAACGTCAACGGCGGCGCCTGCGCCCTGGGCCACCCGATCGGCGCGTCCGGCGCCCGCATTCTGTGCACGCTGATCTCGGCGCTGCAGGCCCGCAAGGCCAAGCGCGGCTTGGCCTCCCTGTGCATCGGCGGCGGCGAGGCCACGGCCATGGCGATCGAACTCGCCTAATTTGTGCCCAACATGAGGCATTTCAGCCCGCCGCGCGGCAAGAGCTTGCGCGGCGGGCCGGCAAGCGTTACCTGTTGACCTGCAAGCCTTCCTGGACCCCTTCCGACTCCATGCCCTCGCACCTGATTACCATCGCGCTCTTTACGACTGGCCTCTCGGCCGGCGTCGCGATGTGGTGCGCCATGATGTCGAAGATGAACCAGATTAAAACCGTGCCTGTCAGGACGGGGCAAAGACGGCGCGCAGACTAGGGACCTCCCTGGAAAACCAAGCCGAAGGATCACGAGATCCGAAAAAGCCCCGCCTCCGAAAGGAGCGGGGCTTTTTCGTTGCGCGGTCCGACGGTCCTCAAACCCAAAAGGATCTTCGAACATGAGCTACCTGCCTTCCCCACCCGCCTTCCACAGCGACGACGACGGCGTCACCGTCCACCAGCTGTTCCTGTCGGCCCAGGACGCGCCCAGCGCGCTGGACGCCGTCCGTCAGAGCCTGGCCGACTGCGGCGCCGAGCTGTGCAACCTGTCCCTCAAGCCCGTCGGCCAGCTGGTCGAGGCTTCCTTGCGCGTCCGTCGCCTCGGCGACCAGGCCGCCCGCCTTCTCGCCCGCGACCTGGCCGCCTGGCCCGGCGTCAACTCGGCCAGCGTGGAACACCAGTGGGTGCGTCCGTGAGCCTTGGCGACGTAGGCGAGCTCAAATCGGAAGACGACAAATTTCGCGAGGATCGACGTCGCCTCTTCCTGGTGACCGCCGAGGACACGCCCGACGCCCTGATGCGGGTGCTGGGCGTGGCCAGCGTGCAGCAGGTTCGCCTGCGCGCCCTGACCGCCCACCCCGAGGGCGCGGCCATCTCCATTCGTCTGGAGATCGACGACCAGGGCGACGACCGCGCCCAGGTGCTGGCCGCGCGCCTGGCGTCGGTTCCGGTGGTGCGGGGCGTGGGTCACGGCTGGCGCTGATCGCCTCCATCCTTTCGCCGGCTCGATCCGTACCTATTTCGAGCTTCTGAAAGGACCGCCCATGATCCGTCGCCTCCTCATCGCCCTGGCCCTGCTGGCCGCGCCCCTGGCCGCCCTGCCGGCCGCCGCTTCGGCCGCGGCGACCAGGACCGCCGTCTTCGCCGGCGGCTGCTTCTGGTGCATGGAGAACGACATGCGCGGCATCCCCGGCGTCGTGAAGGTCGAGAGCGGCTACACCGGCGGCCACGTGAAGAACCCCACCTACCGCGACGTGACCAGCGAGCGCAGCGGCCACTACGAGGCCGTCCGCGTCACCTATGATCCGGCCAGGATCGAGTACGCCTTTCTCCTGTCGCGCTACTGGAAGCTGGTCGACCCCACCGACGACGGCGGCCAGTTCTGCGACCGCGGCCCCTCCTACCGCCCCGCCGTCTTCGTCGACGCCCAGCAGCGCCCCGCCGCCGAACGCTCGCGCGCTCTCGCCGCCCAGCGCCTGAAGACCGGCGCGATGAAGGCCCAGATCCTGCCGCTGCAGACCTTCTGGCCGGCCGAGCCCTATCACCGCGACTACGCCAGGAACAATTCGGTCGAGTACCACCTCTACCGCACCGGCTGCGGACGCGATCGCCGGCTGGCGCAGGTGTGGGGGAAGTAGTCCCGGAGACCCTCCCCCAGAGGGAGAGGGAAGGAGGCACCCAAGATCCTCCCCCTCCTGGGGGAGGTGGCCCGAAGGGCCGGAGGGGGAAGTTCCTGATGAGCCGGCAACAGCCTCAGACGCCGCGGCAACTTCCCCCTCAGTCGCTCCGCGACAGCTCCCCCTTCAGGGGGAGCATCTTGAAGAGCGCCAACGCCAATAGATCCTCCCCCTGAAGGGGGAGGCGGCCGAGGGCCGGAGGAGGTCAGCGCGGCGTCATGAAATTTACAAACCTAATCTCTCGACATTCCTTCGCGCGCATGAAAACGTGGCTGCAACGATAGAGGGAGACGCCGCGCCGATGCTTCGCGCCGCTTTGTTCGCCACCGCCTGCGTGGCCGCCGCTTCCGCCGCCCCCTTCCAGATGGCGCTCGCCCAGACCGCCCCCAAGGTCTCGGTCACCATCTACAACAGCAACCTGGCCCTGGTTCAGGACCAGCGGACGATCGACGTCGCCGCCGGCCGCCAGCGGCTGGAGTTCAAGGACGTCTCGGCCGCCATCCGGCCCGAGACCGTCAGCCTGTCCTCGCCCACCCTCGCCGTGGTCGAGCAGAACTTCGACTACGACCTCCTGACCCCCGACAAGCTGATGGAGAAGGCGGTCGGGCGGCAGATCAGGATCGTCCGCACCAATCCCGGCGACGGCAAGGAGACCACCGAGACCGCCACGGTGCTGGCCGCCAACGAGGGCGTGGTGCTGAAGATCGGCGACCGCATCGAGGTGCTGCGCGACGACGGCGTGCCCACCCGGGTGATCTTCGACAAGGTGCCCGAGACCCTGCGCGCCCGCCCCACCCTGTCGGTGACCGTCAACGCCGAGCGGGCCGGCCCCACGCCGGTGACGCTCAGCTACCTGACCTCGGGCCTGTCGTGGGCGGCCGACTATGTCGCCCTGTTCGACGAGAAGAAGGGCGCGCTGGACCTGCAAGGCTGGATCACCCTGCAGAACAACTCCGGCACGGCCTTCGAGAACGCCCAGACCCAGCTGGTGGCCGGCAACGTCAACCAGTTCAACAACGGCGGCTACAACGGCGGCGCCACCTCGGCCGGGACCGAGGGCAGCGACCGCGAGCGCATCGCCGACTACTACATCTATCCCCTGCCCGAGCGGACCACGATCGCTTCCAACCAGAGCAAGCAGGTCGGCTTCCTCAGCGCCCAGGGCGTCGCGGCCAAGAAGGTCTACGAGGTGCGCGAATACGGCTTCTCCAGCGACGCCAACCCGCAGAAGGCCATCACCGCCATCCAGTTCAGCAATTCGAAGCTGAAGGGCCTGGGCGACCAGCTGCCGGCCGGGACCATGCGCGTCTACATGCGCGACCAGGCGGGCGATCCCAAGTTCATCGGCGAGAACAACATCGGCCACACCTCGGCCGGCTCGGAACTGTCGATCAAGACCGGCGAGGCCTTCGACGTCTCCAGCCAGGCGACCCTGGTCTCGCAGGAGAAGATCTCCAAGACCCGCTCGCGCTACGTGATGAAGTACCTGGTGCGCAACGCCCGCCCCGAGGCGGTGACGGTCGAGCTGCGCCAGGCCGGCCTGTGGCGCGACGGCAAGGTCACCGACGAAAGCCTGCCCAGCCGCCGCATCGACGCCCGCACCCTGGCCTGGAGCGTGCCCGTCCCCGCCAACGGCGAGACCGTCCTGACCTTCACGGTGGACAACGGCTGGTGAGGATGCGGCGCGCGACCAGATCCTCTCCCCGAAGGGGGAGGTGGCCCGGAGGGCCGGAGGGGGAAGTCCCTGCGGAGAGAAGTGCGGTCGCTGACGATAGCGGCTGCTCCCCCCTCCGTCGGCTTCGCGGACACCTCCCCCTTCGGGGGGAGGATCTGGGTCTGCGCTCCGCCCTCGCCGCCCTCGTCCTGCTCTGCACGCCCTTCGCCTCCCGGGCCGACGTGATCGCCTCGCCCGCCGCCGAGGCCGTCGCCGTCACCCTCTATCGCGACGGCCAGGGACCGGTGCAGACGCTGTCGCCCTGGCAGAAGCAGCAGGCCTTCGAGAAGGGCCTGATCCTGGTCGGCGAGACCCGCACGGTCGAGCTCCCGGCCGGCCGCCACACCCTGCGCTTCGACGGCGTCGCCGAGGGCCTGATCCCGCAGAGCGCGGCCATCGAGGGCCTGCCTTCCGGCGCGGTCGAGCGCAACTACGACTACGCCCTGCTCAGCCCCGGAACCCTGGTCGAGCGCTCGCTGGGCAAGCCGGTGAAGGTGGTGCGCACCAACCGCGAGACCGGCCGCCAGTCCAGCGTCGACGCCACCCTGGTCCAGGGCCCGTCCGGCCTGATGGTCCAGACCGCCGAGGGCGTCGAGGTGCTGGGCTGCTCAGGCGGGGCCGAGCGCCTGGTGTTCGACCGCGCGCCCGAGGGCCTGTCCAGCAAGCCCAGCCTCTCGGCCGAGATCGACGTGCCGATGGCCGGGCGATACGCGCTGACCCTGACCTACCTGGCGATCGGCGTGAACTGGCAGGCCGACTACGTCGCCACCCTCAACCCGGATGGCCGGACGCTGGACCTGCTGGGCTGGCTGACCCTGATGAACAGCTCGGGCACGAGCTTCGCCGACGCGCCTACCCAGCTGGTGGCCGGCAAGCTGCAACGCGTGCCCGTCAACATCGTCCGCCCGCGCGTGGTCCCCGTGCGCCGCGACTGCTGGCCGATGGACACCACCACCCACGGCCAGCCGGGCATGGCGGGCGCCTACGATGTCGGCGCCATGCCCGCGATGGCGCCGCCCCCTCCGCCCCCGCCGCCGCCTCCCCCGCCCGTCGCGGAAATGAGCGTCACCGCCATGCGCCGCGCTCCGCTGGCCGCACAGTCCGACCTGGGCGACTACAAGCTCTACACCCTGCCCGAACCCGTGACGGTGGCCGCCCGCCAGACCAAACAGATGGCCTTCCTGGACGAGAAGGGCGTGCGCTACCAGCGCCTGTACGTCGCGTTGGTCAGCCCCTGGAACGACTACCGCGAGGATCAGCCCGCGCGGCCGCCGCAGGTGGTGCTGCGCCTCGACAACAAGGCCGCCCAAGGCCTCGGCAAGCCCCTGCCCTCCGGCGCCCTGTCGGTGATGGAGACCATCGGCGACGTCCCCGCCTTCGCCGGCGAGCAGGCCGTGCGCGACGTGGCGGTCGGCGAGCCGGTCGATCTGGCGATCGGCTGGGGCATGGACGTCCGCATGCGTCCCCGCCTCGTCGAGGACAAGCGCGCCAACAAGACGACGGTGCGGCGGACCTACGAGGTCGACCTGGCCAACAGCAAGTCGATCCCGGTCACCTTCGAGATCCGCCACGATCCGAACGTCCAGTTCTTCAAGGTGGTCTCGGAGCCGGCCAAGCACGACATCCGCCAGGGCCAGATCGCCTGGCGCGTGACGCTGAAGCCGGGCGAGACCCGCGTCTTCCGCTACGCCGTCAGGCACGCGGGCTGACCCGCTCGCCGGGCAAGCCGGGCGTGTCCCAAGCGCCACAGCAACCCTGCGATGCGCCGGATCATCGAACGTCGGTCTTGCGGCGAACCGCGACGCATGAGATCAGCCCGCTCCCGATCAGATCTCCGGAGCCGAACCGCCGCATGACCTTTCTCGCCGCACAGCTGAAGCCGCCGATGATGGCGGAATGGCGCGCGTCGACCAAGGCGCGCCCGGCCCTTCGCCCCACCGTTTCCAACCGCTGATCGCGACCGCTCCGGCCGCGTCCGGAGCTCTTCGATGTCCATCCTGCCCCTGGCCGGGCCGTCCACGACGGCTTCGCCGCTGCTGCGCCTGATCGCGCCCGACTACGCCGACACGCTGGCCACCCTGTGGCCCGCGCCCCATGCGCCGTTCCTGACCGCGCCCGCCGCGCGCCGCCACCTGGTCTGCCTGATGCTGGCCATCGAACCCGCCGGCTCCGCGCCGCTGGAGGTCGCCCGCCTGCTGGAGGAGCCGCTGCGCAAGGCCGTGCGCCTGGTGCTCGACCCCGCGCCCGACGGCCTGCGCCGGGCGCTGGAGCGCCTGGGCGAGATCGCCTGGAGCCCGGCCGACTACCGCGCCCTGTCGGCCTTGCTGGCCGAACCGGCCACGGCCAAGCAGCTGCGCCATGCCGAGGCGATCACCGCCGAGCAGGTCCGCACGCTGGGCGCCCTGCCCGCGGCCGTCCGCGACGCCGGCGGCGCGGCCGTGCGGATGACGCCGGCCCAGGCCGAACTGCTCGCCGAGGCCCACGCCATGCTCTCGCGCCGGCTGGAACCGGCGGTGCTGGCCGAACGGATCAGGGCCTGGTCCCTGGCGGCCAACGCCCGGGCGCTGTTCGGACTGGTCGCCGACGACTTCCGCCACGAACTGCCCAAGCCGCCGCACCCGGGCACCGAACGGCTGAAGCCGCTGGAGACCGTGGCGGCCATCCGTGACGCGGCCCGGCGCTATCGCAACTGCCTGGAGGGCTATGTCGACCACGCCCTCGACGAGCGCAGCGCCATCTACGAGTGGCTGCCCGCGCCAGGCGCGGTGATCGAGCTGACGCCCGACAGCTTCTTCGGCTGGCGGCTGGACCAGGCGCGGCTGCGCAGCAACAAGGGCGTGGACGAGGCGACGCGGCAGGCCATCGTCGCCGAACTTCGCGGCATGGGCCTGCATGTCGGCCGCAGCGCCTGGCAGGTGCGCCGGGCGCTGAACCAGGCGGCCTCGCCGGACTTCAAGCTGGAGCCCGTCGACGCCGCGATCGCCGAATACTTCACCGACGACTGAGCGGTCGTCGGTGAAGACCGGCTTTGCGCCTAGAACGGCAGGATGTTGCGCTGGCGGCTGTAGGCCAGGTAGCCGATGTTGGCGCCCAGGCGCAGGCCGACGCCGGCGCGGATCGGGGCCAGGACGATGGTGTCGGCCTTCTGGTAGTTCACGCCCAGGCCGCCCACGAGATAGGCGCTGCCCTCGACGCCAGGGAAGCGGCGGAAGATGGCGTCCGGGTATTGCAGGTTATAGCAGAGGGTGAAGACGCGGCTGGCGTTGCCGCCCCAGTCCCAGCCCACCGACGGGCCCTGCCAGTACACTTCCTGGGTGGGACGGTTCTTCATGTAGAGCAGGCCGCGGCCGTAGCGCAGGCCCACCGCGATGGCGGCCGAGCCTTCTTCGCCGGCCACGTAGCCCGTGGGCTGGCCGCGCTCGCGGAAGATCCGCTCGATCGCCGCGCCGGCGCTCTCGGCCGTGACGCCCAGGAAATCGGACGTGGCGCGGACCATCTCGTCGGCCGAATAGGTCGCCGCCGCGCCGGTGTCGTAGGCCGGCCCGTTCGGATCGGGATTGCGCGGCTGCGAGGTGCTGGCGCAGGCGCCGAGGCCGACGGAGGTCAGGCCCGAGGCCATGCCGGAGAGGATCAGCGAGCGGCGGTCCATGTGTCTTTCCCGCAAATAGAACGTGTCTGCACTGTCACAGGTCTTCTTGTCCGGTTTGGGGCGCGTTGCTTAACGGGCGGTTAAGCATGTTTCGCGCTCCAGCCCCGCCAGACCTAACGCGCGGTGCGCTCCACCAGGTCCGCCAGATGCTCGGCCGCGTCGGGCACGGCCACCGAACGGGCGCCCTTGGCCATGCGGGCCAGGCGCTCGGGGCTCTTGAGCAGGGCGTTCAGCGCCCCGGCCAGGGCGTCGACCGTCAGCTCGTCCTCGAGGCACACGGCCGCGCCGCCCGCCTCTTCCAGGAGCTTGGCGTTGAAGCGCTGGTGGTCGTCGGCGGCGATCTTCAACGGCACCAGGATCGACGGACGACCGGCCACGGCCAGCTCGCAGCAGGTGGAAGAGCCGGCGCGGCCGACGACGATGTGGCTCTGGCGCAGGCGGCCGGCCATGTCGCGGAAGAACGGCGCGACCTCGCAGTCGACCATGGCGTTGCGATAGATCTTGCGGGCGTGCTCCATGCTCTCGGCGCGGGCCTGCTGGAACACCTTCATGCGGCCGCGCATCTCTTCGGGCAGCTTGGCGATGGCTTCCGGCACCAGCTCCGACAGCAGGCGCGCGCCCTGGCTGCCGCCGGTGACCAGGATACGAAGCTGCACCTCGGGCGGCAGGTAGGCGACCTGCGCCAAGTCGCGGATCTCCGGGCGCACCGGACTGCCGACCACGTGGGCGCGGGCTTTCACGGCCGGCTTGGCCATCTGCAAGGTCGGGAAGGCGCAGGCCACCTCGGTGACATAGGGCGCCAGGAAGCGGTTCACGCGGCCCAGCACAGCGTTCTGCTCGTGAATGACGGTCGGCCGCTTTTCCAGCAGCGCTGCCAGCAGGGCCGGCAGGGCCGGATAGCCGCCGAAGCCGACCACCACCGACGGGTTCAGGCGCGCGAAGGCCTGCCTGGCCTGCATCACGCCCTGGAACACGGCGACGCCGGCCTTGACCATGCCGACGGGGTCGTTGGCCTTGGCGGTGGCGGCCGACAGGGCCAGCCGCTCCTGGGCCGGGAACTTGTCGGCGTAGAACGCGCCACGCTCGTCTGTGGCCAGCACCACGCGCCAGCCGCGGCCGATCAGGGCCTCCGACAGCGCCTGGGCGGGGAACATGTGGCCGCCGGTGCCCCCGGCGGCGACGATCGCCAGCTTGCCGCTCATCAGGCCAGATCCGCCGCACGCATGGCGGAAACCAGGAAGGTGTTACGCAACTGCAGTCTCCCTAACCCGAGAGCCTTCAGTCGAAGGCGCCGGTCTGGCCGAACGGTCCGCCGCCGCCATAGGACCCGGGCCGCTTGCGCGTCAGCGCCAGCGCCATACCCAGGGTAAGCCCCATGGCCAGCATCGACGAGCCGCCGTAGCTGATGAACGGTAGGGTCATGCCCTTGGTCGGGATCATGTTCAAGTTCACAGCGACATTGATGAACGTCTGCTGGCCCAGGAGGACGAAAAGCCCGGCCGAAGCGACCTGCTCGAAGGGGTCGGCCAGCTTCATCGACTTGTAGAGCCCGCGCACCACGATGAAGGCGAACAGGCTGATCAGGGCCAGCGAGAAGACGAGGCCGTATTCCTCGGCGGCGACCGAATAGATGAAGTCGGTGTGCAGGTCGGGCACGTGGCGCTTCATGACGCCCTCGCCCGGGCCGCGTCCGAACAGGCCGCCGGCATGGATGGCCTCGGCGGCGCGGGTCACCTGGTGGGTGTCGGCCTGGTCGGGGCTGAGGAACTTCTGCACGCGGGCGTGCACGTGGTCGAACAGGAAATAGGTCGAGGCCAGCCCCCCGAGCGCCACCGCGCCCAGGCCCATGATCCACGAGATCGGCACCCCGGCCATCCAGAAGGCCGCGCCGAAGGCGATGGTGATCAGCACGGTCTGGCCGACGTCGGGCTGCATCAAGAGCAGGGCCACGGCGATGAAATAGAGGCCAAAGGCGATCGACACGCCGGGCACGCCCTCGCCCTTCTGGCCCTCCGCGAACATCCAGGAGACCAGGATGATCAGGGCCGGCTTCATGAATTCCGACGGCTGGAAGGTGAAGCCGCCGATCATCAGCCAGCGGGCCGCGCCCTTGGCGCTGTGGCCGATGAACGGCAGGGCCGCCATGACGCCGATCGCGACGATGTAGATGAAGAAGGCCGCCCGCCGGATGCCCTTGGGGCTGAGCATCGACACCGCCAGCACGATGGTCGCAGCGCCCACGCCGAACACCAGCTGGCGGATGGCGAAGTGGAACTGGTCGTCGATGCCGATCCGCTGGGCGGCCGCCGGGCTGGAGGCGAACGACAGCAGGACGCCCAGGGTGACCAGGATCGCCGTCGCGCCCAGCAGCCAGCGATCGGTCGTCCACCACCACACCCCGAGGGGCGAGCGGTCGGTCCGGGCGAAGGCGTGGGCGGTCTGCTGGCGCATGCGGGCAAGAGTCGGGCGTTACGGTTAATCGAGTCTTGCCGCCGGCCGCGACCAAATCACGGCCGGCGCGATTTTTCCCCGCTATTCCACAGGCTTGACCTCGGGCTGGACGACCGGCGTGTCGGCCGGACGACCGTACTCCCAGGACCTGGCCAACGGCAGCACGTGGTCGTGCAGGGCCTGGCCGAAGCGGACCGACTGCATCTGGATGGCGGCGTGGCCCGTACCCGGCAGCACCACCAAGTCCTTCCCCGGCGCCCGGAGGCCGTCGAACCAGGGCCGCACGAAGTCGGGATGATCGTACTCGCCCTGGATCAGCACCATCGGCATGGCGAAGTCCCGGCCCAGCGGCGCGGCCTTCCAGACGTGGTTGGCGTTGTAGACGGCCAGCGAGCGCTGGCGGCGGATGGTCCTGCCAGCGTCCTTGTGGGTCAGGAGATCGGTTAGGCTCCAGTCGGGCATGGCCAGCGCCTGGCGGTAGAGCTGGCCTTCGCTCTTCTTCGGGCCTTCGGTCTTCAGATAGACCGGCTCGAGGACGTCGACCTCCTTCCAGCGGCTGGGCGGATCGTAGGGCGGCGGTCCCAGGGCGGTCAGCTTGGCCAGCAGCTCGGGATGCTTGCCGGTCTTGGCCACCGCCAGCATGTGGTCGTAGATGTGGCGGTCGCGGGCGCTGTTATCCACGGCCTGGCCCGTGCCGACATAGACCGAGAACAGGTCGGGCCGCTGGTGGGCCATGGTCAGGGCCACGCGCGAGCCCCACGACCAGCCCAGCAGGGCGATGCGCGGCTTGTGCAGCTTGTTTCGCAGATGGTCGGTCAGGGCCAGGCCGTCTGCGACGAAGCTGTCCACGCCCTGGTTCGGATCGATGCGGCCGCCCGCACGGGCCAGGCTCTTGGCGTGGTCGCGGCGGTCCCAGTGGACGACCGTGAAGTCCTTCTCCCAGCTCTTGTAGTCCTCGGCGAACAGCGAGGTCGGCATGCCTCCGCCGTGGACGACCAGCAGCACCGGATTGGCGATGTTCTCGCCCCGGATCACGACCCACTGTTCGCCGCTGGGCAGCTTGACGAAGGCGCTGTCCTGGATGCCGTCCTTGGCGTCGATCCGCAGCCGCTCGGCCGTCTGGTGCTGGAAGAACGCCCGCGTCGCCGCCGCGCCCCCGCCGACCGCGATGGCTGCCGCCGCTACGCCGATCGCGCCCCGGCGCAGCCATGTCTTGAGAGTGCCCATGCATTGCCCCTGATGAATTTACAATCGTAGACTGCAATGGATACGATAGATTCTACAAGCGTAATTTTCAGATGCGACCGCCTGTCGTGAGCCTCTCCATCAAGACGCTCCCCCTGAAGGGGGAGCTGTCGCGGAGCGACTGAAGGGGGAAGGGACTGCGAGCTTTGCCGGAGAACTGACTTCATCAGGCGCTCCCCCCTCCGGCCCTTCGGGCCACCTCCCCCTTCAGGGGGAGGATCTTGAGATACCGACGATCTTCGATTGCTGGACGGATCGCTGAAACCGGCGGATGCTGTCGGCTTAACGGTCCAGCTTGGGAGGGCTTGATGACCGCTGTGAACAGCTTGGGCGGTGGAACCGCCAAGACCCCGTGGCATGTCTGGCTGGTCGGCGTGGTCGCCGTCCTGTTCAACGCCATCGGCGTCTTCGACTTCGTGATGAGCATGACCCAGGGCGAGGCCTACATGGCCAGCGCCGGCATGACGGCCGAGCAGATCGCGCACTATCGGCAGATGCCCGCCTGGATGACCGGCGTGTGGGCGATCGGCGTGTTCGGGGCGTTCGGCGCCTCGGTGCTGGTGCTGCTGCGCCGGAAGCTGGCCTTCCCGGTGTTCGCCGTCTCGCTGGGGGCGTTCCTGGTCAGCCTGCTCTACACCTACGCCCTGACCGATGGCGGCAAGGTGATGGGCCAGCAGATGGCGATCACCAGCGCCGTCATCGCCGCCCTGCTGGCGTTCTTCACGTGGTACGCCTGGGCGATGGGGAAACGGGGGGTGCTGCGGTAGGGGCCATCTGCCCGTCATTCCCGCCCTCGTGGCGGGAATGACGGGAGATAGAGCGCTTAAGCCCGCTTGGCCTTGGGCTTGACCAGGCCGTTCACCGCGGCGCGAAACGCCTCGCCGCGGGCCTCGAAGTCGCTGAACTGGTCGAAAGAGGCGCAGGCCGGCGACAGCAGGACGATGGCGTCCTGGCCGGTGGCGGCGGCGTCGGCATGGGCGGCGGCGACGGCGGTCTCGATGTCGCCGCACTGCTTGACCGGGGCCTTGCCGTCCAGGGTCTTGCCGAACGCTTCGGCCGCCTGGCCGATCAAGTAGGCGCAGGCGACGCGCGGGAACAGGTCGGCCAGGTCCTCGATGCCGCCGGCCTTGGGCACGCCGCCGGCGATCCAATAGAACTTGGGATAAGACGACATCGCCTGGCGGGCGGCGTCGGCGTTGGTGGCCTTGCTGTCGTTGACGAAGGCGACCTTGCCGATCCTGCCGACCGTCTCCATGCGGTGAGCCAGACCGGGGAAGGTCATCAGGCCCTCGACGGCCTGGACCGGCGGGATGCCGATGGCGATGGCTGCGGCGTAGGCGGCCGCGGCGTTCTGCCAGTTGTGGCGGCCGGGCAGGCTGCGGGCGCGCAGCAGGTCGGCCATTTCCGTCACGCGCTCGCCGGTGGCGTCGTACAGCACGCCCTGCAGGGCGTAGACGCCTCTACCCATCGCCTTGCCGGCGCTGATCGGCCAGATGGTGCGGCGGTTGGCGGCGGTGATCTCGGTGCAGATCTGCTGGCACCAGGGATCGTCGACCCCGATGATCGCCGTGTCGCCCTTGCCCTGGTTGAGGAAGATGCGGCGCTTGGCGGCGATGTAGCCCTCCATCGAGCCGTGGCGGTCGATGTGGTCGGGCGACAGGTTCAAGAGCACCGTGGCGTCGGCGTGCAGGCTGGAGGTCAGGTCGAGCTGGTAGCTCGACAGCTCCAGCACGTAGACCGCGCCGCCATGCATGTCTTCCAGGCCCAGGATTCCGGCGCCGATATTGCCGCCGACGCGGGTGTCGCGTCCTGCCTGCTGGCACAGGTGGCCGATCAGGGCCGTGGTGGTCGACTTGCCGTTGGTGCCGGTGATGGCGATGATCTTCGGCTTCTTGTGCTCGGGCGCGGCGTTGACCGTGCGCGCGAAGAGCTCGACGTCGCCCAGGATCTCGACGCCGGCCGCCTTGGCCGCCTCGACGGTCCAGTGGGGCTTGGGATGGGTCAGCGGCACGCCCGGCGACAGCATCAGGGCGGAAAACTGGCTCCAGTCCGCGGTCGAGAGGTCGACGACCGGCAGGCCCTCGGCGCGCGCGGCCTCGCGGCCGGCTTCCTTCTCGTCCCACAACGCCACCTTGGCGCCGCCGGCGATCAGGGCGCGCGCGGCCGTCAGGCCGGTGCGGCCCAGGCCGAACACCGCGACCGTCTTGTCCTCGAACCCACGGACCGGGATCATCCTACGCCCTCCCCTTACCGTAGCTTCAGCGTGGCGAGACCGACGAACGACAGCATCATGGCGACGATCCAGAAACGGACGACGACGGTGCTCTCGGCCCAGCCCAGCTTTTCGAAATGGTGATGGATCGGCGCCATCAGGAAGATGCGCTTGCCGGTCTTCTTGAAGTAGGCGACCTGGATCATCACCGAGAGCGCCTCGGCCACGAACAGGCCGCCGACGATGCCCAGAACCAGCTCGTGCTTGGCGCAGACGGCGATCGAGCCCAGCGCGCCGCCCAGGGCCAGCGAACCGGTGTCGCCCATGAAGATCTTGGCCGGCGGCGCGTTGTACCAGAGGAAGCCCATGCCGCCGCCAATGATGGCGCCGCACAGCACCGCCAGCTCGCCGACGCTCGGCACGAAGTGCAGGTTCAGGTAGTCGGCGAACTTGTAGTTGCCGACGAGGTAGGCGATCAGGCCGAAGGTCGAGGCGGCGAACATCACCGGCACGATGGCCAGGCCGTCGAGGCCGTCGGTCAGGTTCACGGCGTTGGAGAAGCCGGCGATCGTGATCGCGGCGAAGGCCACGTAGAACCAGCCAAGATTGATCACCAGGTTCTTGAGAATCGGGAAGACCAGCGAGGTCTCCAGGCCCGGCGTCATCTGCGACTTCGGGGCGAAGACGATCAGGGCGATGGCCGCCAGGATCGAGACGATGAACTGGGCGACCAGCTTCTGGCCGCTGGAGAGGCCGGCGGTCGTCTGCTTGGTGACCTTGGCGTAGTCGTCCATGAAGCCCAGCACGCCGAAGGCCGCGGTGATGCCCAGCACCACCCAGACGTGGACGTTGCGCAGGTCGGCGAACAGCAGCGAGCCGACGAACAGGCCGGCCAGGATCATGAAGCCGCCCATGGTGGGCGTGCCGGATTTCTCGAGAACGTGGCGCTCGATGCCGTCGGTGCGGATCGGCTGGCCCTTGCCCTGCTTGGCCTTCATCCAGCGGATGAAGCGCGAGCCCATGGCCACGGCCACGATGTAGGCCGTCAGCATCGACATGCCGGTGCGAAAGGTCAGGTACTTGAGCAGGTTCAGGACCGGCACGTGCTCATGCCCGCCGCGCGAGAGCCATTCATAGAGGAAATACAGCATCAGACTTGTTCCCGCCGGCCGAGCGCGGACAGGGCGGCGGCGATAGCGCCGGCCCGTGACCCGTTCGACCCCTTCACCATCACCACGTCGCCCGGCTGCATGGCCGAGGCGATCTGCTGCGCCAACGCGGGCGCGGCGTCCGCATAGCCGCCCCGGCGCTCCTGCGGAAGCGCGTTCCACAGCGACATCATTAACGGCCCGGCGCAGAACACCAGATCGATGCCGGCCTGGGCGATCGGGCCCGCAAGTTCGGCATGGAAGCGCGGGCTGTCGGGGCCCAGCTCCAGCATGTCGGTCAGGGCCACGATCCGGCGGCCGGCGACCTTGCGCGCGCCCAGGGTGGCCAGGGCCGCCTGCATCGACACCGGATTGGCGTTGTAGCTCTCGTCGACCAGGGTGAAGGCGCCGCCGTCGATGGCCACCGTCTGCTCGGCCCCGCGGCCCTCGATCGGCGCGAACTCGGCCAGGGCCGCCAGGGCCGTAGCGCGGTCGACGCCCAGGGCTTCCAGCATCAAGAGCACGCACAGGCTGTTGGGGCCCCAGTGCACGCCGGTCTGGCGGATCGGGAACGACAGCGGCTGGCCGTCCAGCTCGGCGACGACGGTCGCGCCGGCGCCTTCGACCACGAAGTCGACGAGACGGGCGCTGGCGCCGTCACGGCCGAAGCTGCGCACGGTCGCGCCGGCCTTCTCGGCCTCTTCTCGCAGCAGGTTGAACCATTGATTGTCGGCGTTCAGCACGGCGACGCCGCCCGGTTCCAGGCCGTCGAAGATCTCGGCCTTCGCGCGAGCCACGCCGATCTCGCCGTCTGCGAAGTTCTCCAGGTGCACCGGGCCGACCGTGGTGATCGCCACCGCGTGCGGGCGGATGAACTTCGACAGCGGGGTGATCTCGTCCGCATGGTTCATGCCGACCTCGAACACCGCCCGCTGCGTGTCGCGCGGCATGCGGGCCAGGGTCAGGGGCACGCCCAGGTGGTTGTTGTACGACTTGACCGAGGCGTGGGCCTTGCCGGCGCGGCGCAGGCCGGCCTCGACGGCGCGGGTGACGCTGGTCTTGCCGACCGAGCCGGTGACGGCGCCGCGACGGGCCTGTGGCGCGCGTTCGCGGGCGGCGACGCCCAGGGCTTCCAGGGCCTTGAAGGTGTCGGGCACGACGACGGCGGGCGTCGGGACGGCTTGCGAGACCAGCGCGCCGGCCGCGCCCTTTTCGGTCGTCTGGGCGACGAACTCATGGCCGTCTCGCACGCCGGCCAGGGCGATGAACAGGTCGCCCGGCTCGACCGTGCGGCTGTCGATCGAGACGCCGGTAGCGGAAAAATCGCCGGCGACCTGACCGCCGGTCGCGGCGGCGATCTCTTCGGCGGTCCAGAGCACGTCAGCCATTGACGGCCTCCAGCGCGCTCAGGGTCTCGGCCACGTCGTCGAAGGGATGGTTGACGCCGGCGACCATCTGGCCCTGCTCGTGGCCCTTGCCGGCCACGACCAGCACGTCGCCGTCTTCCAGCAGGGCGACGCCGGCGCGGATGGCCTCGCGGCGGTCGCCGATCTCGCGCGCGCCGGGGGCGGCGGCCAGGATGGCGGCGCGGATGCTGGCGGGATCTTCCGAACGCGGGTTGTCGTCGGTGACGATGGCGACGTCGGCCAGGCGGGCGGCGATCTCGCCCATCTGCGGACGCTTCGTCCGATCCCGGTCGCCGCCGGCGCCGAACACGGCCACCAGCTTGCCCCGGACGTGCGGACGCAGCGCCTTCAGCACCGTCTCCAGGCCGTCGGGGGTGTGGGCGTAGTCGACATAGGCCTCGCCCTTGCCGGTTCCCTTGCCGACGCGTTGCAGCCGGCCGGCCGCGCCTTCCAGCTTTTCCAGGGCGGCGAGCACGGCGTCGAGATCCTCGCCGGTGGCCAGAACGAGACCCGCGGCGACCAGCACGTTGGAGGCCTGGAAGTCGCCGGCCAGCGGCAGCCTCACCTCGAACTGACGGTCCTGGGCGGCGATCTTCAGGAGCTGGCCCCAGGGGGTCGGCTCACGCGAGATCAGCTTCAGGCCCTGGCCCTGCTCGCCCACCGACAGGATGGTCTCGCCCGAGGTCACGGCGGCGGCGGCGAAGGCCGGGAAGGCGTCGCTGTCGGCGTTCAGCACGGCGGTCGCGCCGCGCGGCAGCAGGGCCTCGAACAGCCGCAGCTTGGCCGCCCGATAGCAGCCCATGGTGCCGTGATAGTCCAGGTGGTCCTGGGTGAAGTTGGTGAAGCCGGCGGCGCGGATCTTCAGGCCGTCCAGGCGACGCTGGTCGATGCCGTGCGACGAGGCTTCGACGGCCAGGTGGGTGACGCCCATGGCCGCGAGCCTGGCGGCCATCTCGGCGACGTCGGCGGCGTCGGGCGTGGTCAGGCCCGGCGGGGTCAGTTGCTCGTCCGGAACGCCCGGGGCGCTGACGACGACGCCCAGCGTGCCCATGCTGGCGGCCTTCTTGCCCAGCAGGGCCAGGATCTGGCGGGCGAAGCCGGCCACCGAGGTCTTGCCGTTGGTGCCGGTGACCGCGATCACCGTGGCCGGCTGCTGCGCCCAGAACTCGGCGGCGGCCAGGGCGTAGGCGCGGCGGATGTCGGCGGCGTGCGCGGTCGGCACCGAGAGATCGGTCACGTCGTCGGGGGCCAGGATGGCGGCCGCGCCCGAGGCGACGGCGCCGGGGATGAAGCTGCGGCCGTCGACCTTGCTGCCCGGCAGGGCGGCGAACAGGAAGCCTTCACGCACCTTGCGGCTGTCGGCGGTGACGCCGGCGATGGCCGGGTCAGCGTCGAACGGACGGTGCAGGATCTGTGAAAGCGTCTTGGTCAAAGTCCCGCCCCTGGCGTGGTGGCTTTCGGCTGGGCGCCGGCGATGATGAGTTCGTTCCGGCGCTGGACGCCGAGGAACGGAGCGATGCGGTCGATGACGCGGCCGGCGGCCGGCGTGGCCACCCAGCCGCCCGTCGAGAAGCCGAAGGTCTTGGCCGTGCCGTGCGGCTCGTCCATCAGGATCAGGACGAAATAACGGTCGGCCTCCAGCGGCCCCTCGGTGGGGAACACCGCGGCGAAGGACGAGACCTGGCGCTGGTGGTTGTAGCCGCGGATCGTGGGATCGTACTTCTCGCCGGTGCCGGTCTTGCCGCCGACCGACAGGCCCTTGACGTCGGCGGTCTTGCCGCTGCCGCCGGTGACGTTGGCGCGCATGATCTGCAGCATCTGCTGGGAGGTCTCTTCCGACAGCACGCGCGGGCCTTCCGGACGCACGCCGGGCGGCAGCTTGCGGATGGTCAGCGGCGGCATGGTGCCGCCGTTCAGCAGCGGACCGAAGGCGCGGGCCAGCGCCAGCGGGCTGACGTTCATGCCGTGGCCGAACGAGGTGGAGGCCACCGCGTCGGTGTCCCACTTCTTCGGGGTCAGCGGACGGGCGGACTCGCGCAGCTCCACCTTGGCCGGCTTGGTCAGGCCCAGATTGCCGTAATACTGGCTCAGGCGCTGGGCGCCGACGCCCTCGGCCAGGCGCGCGGTGCCGATGTTGGACGAGTGCTGGAACACCTCGACCAGGGTCAGGATCTTCCGCGAGGCGTGGTAGTCGTGGATCGTGCGGTAACCCAGCTTGTAGGGCTCGCGCGCGTCGAAGGTCGAGCTGGGCGTGGCCACGCCCGTATCCAGGCCGATGGCGACGGTGAAGGCCTTGAAGGTCGAGCCCATCTCGTAGACCGAGGCGGCCGCCCGGTTCAGCTTGGCGTCGTCGCTGGCCTTGCCCGGATCGTTGGGATCGAAGTCCGGATAGCTGGCCAGGCCCAGGATCTCGCCGGTGTGGACGTTGGTGACGATGCCGACCGCGCCCTTGGGGCCAAATTCGAGGGCGGCCTTGCGCAGCTCGTCCTCGAGGGCGGCCTGGACGCGCAGGTCGATCGACAGGGCGATCGGGGCCGCGCCCTCGCCCTTGGCGGCGGCCGCGTGGATGTCGTCGTTCAGCGCGCCCTCGGCGCCGGCCAGGCCCTTGCCGCCGCCGTCGACGAAGCCGACGAAGTGCGCGGCCGAGACGCCCAGCGGATAGACGCGGCGGGCCTGTTCCTCGAACTCCACGCCCGGCAGGCCGAGGTTGAAGATGGCGTCCTTCTGGGCCGGGTCGAGACCGCCCAGCAGGAAGGTGCGGCGATCGCCGAAGATGGCCTTGTCCAGGCGCTTGGCCGGCACCTGCGGCAGGGCCTTGCCCAGGGCGGCGCGGGTGGCCTTGGCGTCCCACACTTCCTTGGGGTCGATGTAGAGCGCGTAGTGGGTCAGGTCGACGGCCAGCAGCTTGCCTTCACGGTCGACGAGATCGCCGCGCGCGCCTTCCATGGCCGCCAGGAAGCCGCCGTTCTTGCCGGCGCTGGAGAACACCGCCGCCCAGGTGGCGCCGACGGCCAGCACCATGAAGGCGCAGGCGAACAGGGCCAGGACGAAGAAGATGCGGATGCTGGTGTCGTCTTCGGGCTTGGCCGCGGCGCGCGAGCGCTCGAAGGCGTGCTCCAGGCGCCAGACGCGCTCGATCAGCCAGCGCCAGGCCGGACCGCCGCCGTGGGGAACGAGGTTGGCCAGGCTCATCGCGGAGCCTCCTCGGCGCCGGCGCTGACCCCGTCGGGCGCATCGGCGGCGGCCAGGGCCGGGTCGGCCTTGGCGGCGACCGGCGGGGCGAGCGGCTTCGAAGCCGGGATCGGCTTGCGGGCGACGTCGATCAGCGCGTCCTCGCTGGTCTCGCGGTCGGGCGCGATCGGGGCCAGCTGGGCGGCCTGGGCCAGGGATTCGATCCGGCGCGGCTGCTCCAGGTGGGCGACCTCCGCCTTCAGCAGGCGCACCTTGATCCGCTCTTCCTCGATCTGGCGCTCGACCGAGGCGATCTCGGCGCGCTCGCGGCCGGCGAAGGCCTTCGCCATGTAGACGCCCAGCACCAGGGTCAACAGCACGCCGACGCCGACGATGTCGACGACGCGAAAGCCGCGCACGCGGCGATGGAAGACCTCCGAGATCCTCATGCCGAGGCCTCCCAGACGGGGGCCTCGGTGCGGACGGCGGCGCGCAGCTTGGATGAGCGGGCGCGCGGATTGACGGCCAGCTCCTCCTCGCCCGGCGCGATGGCCTTGGTCGAGATCAGCTTGAAGCTGGGGGGAGCCCCCTGGGCGGTCGGCGGCGCGTGGCGCGAGCCGCCCGGCGTGCGGCCGGCGCGTTCGGCCAGGAAATTCTTGACGATGCGGTCTTCCAGCGAGTGGAAGGTGACCACGGCCAGGCGGCCGCCCGGCTTCAGCACGGCCTCGGCGGCGGCGAGACCCGCCTCCAGCTCGCCCAGCTCGTCGTTGACGGCGATGCGCAGCCCCTGGAACGAGCGGGTGGCCGGGTGGACCTTGGCGCCCTTGCGGCCGCCCAGCGCGCGCTCGATCACGGCCGCTAGGTCGAGCGTGCGGGTGAACGGCTCTTCGGCGCGGCGCTTGACGATGAAGCTGGCCACGCGGCGCGAGGCATGCTCCTCGCCGTAGACATAGAGGATGCGGGCAAGCTCGACCTGGTCGAGCGTGTTGACCAGATCGGCCGCCGTGGGGCCGTCGTCGCCCATGCGCATGTCCAGCGGACCGTCGCGCATGAAGGAGAAGCCGCGCTCGGCTTCGTCGAGCTGCATGGAAGACACGCCAAGATCCAGGGTTACGCCGTCCACCGACGCAGGCCCAAAATAGGCGGTGATTTGCGAGAAACGGTCCTGAATCAGCCGAAAGCGACCATCCGTCGCGGGAAGGTCGGACGTGAAGCGCTGCACCGTCGGATCGCGGTCGAAGGCCGTCACCGAGGCGCCGCTTCCCAGGATCGCGCGGGTGTAGCCGCCGGCGCCGAAGGTGCCGTCGAGGATCATGTCGCCCGGCTTGGCGTCGAGCGCGGCGACGACTTCGCTCAGCAGGACCGAGATGTGCGGGGCGGCGCTCATGCGGCGCCTCCCAGGCGAGCGGCGCGCTGCTGGGCGCGCAGGGCGGCCAGGCCGTCGCGGGCCAGTTCGCGCTGGGTCGCGCGGTGGGCCTGGAAGGCGTCGCGCGACCAGATCTGGAAGCGCTCGCCCAGGCCAACGATGGTGACCTCGTCGGTCAGGCCGAACATGTCGCACAGCACGTCGGGCAGGGTGATGCGGCCGGCGGTGTCGAACGACAGGCGAGCCATGCCGCCCAGGACGCTGGTCTCCAGCGCCGAACGCACCGGATCGCCGAAGGGCAGCTCGTCGATCACCGCCTGGTAGCGGTCGAACAGGGCCTTGCCGCCGGCCTCCAGGCAGTCGGCCTCGATCGAGGGAAAACAGAAGATGCCGTCGAAGGGGCCCGAGACGGCGGCGCGGAACTCCTGCGGCACCACGAGGCGCCGCTTGCTGTCCAGCTGCTTCTCGAACGTCGAGAGGAACACCCCGCCAACCCTTGCCCAAACCACGGTCGCCCCAGCACGAGTCCGACCGGCCCGAATGGGTTAACATGGGATGAAGTGGGAAACAATGACACCAGGGGCCATTTCACCAGGAATTCAAAGGCGCTAGCGGTAATATCGCACCGTTCAAAAAGGTTAATTTGGGAACATACAGACAACTGAATTTCTATCCACAGACTCGCGCACAGACGCATCCCATCGCGGCCCATTTCGACGGGCCTTGGGGCGCTTGGGGTTGCGGAAAATGTGATGGACCAGACGGCCTGTAAGCCGGGTTCTGTGCCGCCCCTGTGAAGGGACGCGACGATCATTCCTCTTGGCCGCCCATTGCTGGACGACTCTCGCGACCAACCCGGATCCTCTCGGCCAGTGACGACCTAGCCGGCGAACCGGCGCGGGATCCCTATTCGGTCTTGCTCCAGGCGGGGCTTGCCATGCCGTCCCTGTCGCCAGGTCCGCGGTGGGCTCTTACCCCACCCTTTCACCCTTCCCGCCCCGTAGGGAGGAGGTTTGCTTTCTGTGGCGCTTTCCCTGGGATTGCTCCCGGTGGGCGTTACCCACCGCCTTGTCACCGTGGAGCCCGGACTTTCCTCGACTCCCTTACGGGATACCGCGATCGCCCGGCCATCTGGTCCGCGCGCTGTTTGCGGCGCCAAGGCGACGAGGTCAATCAGGGATCGCTTCCCCAACCTCCCGTCATTCCCGCCCTCGGGGCGGGAGTGACGGGATAAATGGGATGGCCCGAGCCTACCCCTCGCCCCGCATCCAGGCGGCCACCGGGTGATCGCCCAGCGCTTCGATCACGCCCGCGCGTTCGGCGTCGCGCTTGTTCTGGCCGAGCTTGAACGTGCCTTCGAGGCGCTCGACATGCAGGCGGGCGCCGACGACGCCGCGCAGCAGGGCGTCGAACCTGGCGGGCGTCATCTTGTCCCGCGTCCAGGCGGGCTTGGGCGCGAGGCGCGCTTCTTCCTGGGCCGACAGGTCGTCGAGCAGCTGGATCGTTTCGGCTTCGGACAGCGGCGTCACGAAGCCCTCGACCTCGACGCCGACGTAGTTCCAGGTCGGGACCTGGTCGTCGGTCCCGTACCAGTCGGGACTGACATAGGCGTGCGGACCGCTCGCCAGGGCGACGGCGGCGAAGCCCGTCACCACCGCCCCGGCCACGGCGTTCATCCGCGACAGGTGGAAGTCGAGGAAAAGGCCGTCGTCGCCGAGGTCGCGCACCACGACCGGCGCCTGGGCCACGAAGGGCCGGCCGCCAACGCTGGCGCACAGCGTCACGAACGAATGCTCGGCGAGGAAGGCGAGCAGCCGCGCGCGGTCCTCGACGTGGAAAGCCCCGGCCGGGTGCATCAGGCGCCGGCCGCCGCCCGCAGCAAGCCCACCAGGCGCGCGCGGGTTTCGCCGTCGGCGACGCCGTCGAAGCGGCTTTGCAGCCAGTGGCGCTGGAAGGCGGCGACCACGGTCTCGGTCCACTCGTCGTACTGGCCCGAGGGGGCGCAGTCGAAGCCCAGGCGGGTCAGGCCGGCCTGCAACGCGAAGACGCCGGTCCCCTCCTCGCCCCGGCCCAGCGGCGCGCCGGGCGAAGACGGCGGCTCGACCCACAGGCCGTGGCCGCTTTCCGCCAGGCGCTTCCAGGGGAACAGCTCGCCCGGATCGATCTTGCGGGCCGGCGCCACGTCGGAATGGCCGATGATGCGGTCGTCGTCGATGGTCCAGCGCGAGCGGATGTCGGCCAGGAGGTTGATCACCGAGGCGATCTGGGCGTCGGGAAAGGCGCGATAGCCGAACTCGTGGCCCGGATTGACGATCTCGATGCCGATCGAGGACGAGTTGATGTCGCGCACGCCCTTCCAGAAGGCCGCGCCGGCGTGCCAGGCCCGCCGCTCCTCGGCCACCAGGCGGAACACCCGGCCATCCTCCTCGACCAGGTAGTGGGCGCTGACCTTGGCCTCGGGATCACGCAGGCGCTCTAGAGCCGCCTCGCCGCTCTCCATGCCGGTGTAGTGCAGCACGACGGTGTCGGGCACGGCCTTGCGGGCGTCGAAGTTGGGCGATGGGGCCTCGACGATGGTCATTGCGAGCGGTCCTTGAGAAACATCAACAGCGGCGTCACCTGGTTGCGGCGCAGGGCCACGATCAGCACGCCGGCCAGGGCCAGGGCCGCGCCCAGGCCCATGCGCAGGTCGAAATGGTCATGGGTGATGGCCACGCCAAGACCGATGGTCATCAGCGGCGTCATCAGGGTGAGCGGAGCGATCAGGTTGGCCTCGTAGCGCTGGATCAGGCCGTAATAGCCGGTGTGGGCGATCACCGACACCACCAGCGCCGAATAGGCCACCGCCGCCACGAAGGGCCAGCCGGCCTCGAAAGCCTTGTCGCTGGCGCCGGGCTCCAGGGCGAAACTGGCCGCCGCCAGCAGCCACACCGAGGTGAAGCCCACCCAGGCCTGCAACTGCAAGGGCTTCACGCGCTGGATCTGCTTCATCATCACCGCGCCCAGCGAACCGGCCAGGGCCGAGGCCACCACCAGCCACAGGCCGACCGACAGCGAAAAGCCGTGCGGGTTCCAGATCACGATCAGCGCGCCGGCCAGGGTCAGGGCTATGCCGACGCCGCGCCGCCAGTGGATCTTCTCGCCCAGCATCAGCACCGACAGCAGGGTGGTGAAGGGCACGCCCGCCTGCACCACCACCGCCGCGGCCGAGGGCGAGGCGGTCTTGAAGCCCATGAACAGCAGCGCAAAGCCCCCCGCCCCCATCAGCACGCCGACCACCAGCATCCGCCAGGTCGGCCGGGGCGCGGGCAGCAGCCACGGCAGGGTCACCGCCGCGACCAACGCGAAACGCACCGCCGCGTAGAACAGCGGCGGCACGCCCCAGTGGGCGACCACGATCTTGGAGACGATGTTGTTGCTGGCCCAGATCAGGCAGATCAGCACCAACAGGCCGAAGTCGCGTAGGGACATGGCCCTCCGCATACGCGGGCACGAGGACCATGCGCAATGAAAACCGACGCCATCGCACGCGCCGCAATTGACGTCGGGTCCAAACGGTCGTTTGCTGGTGAACATCGTTCACTTAAAACAGGATCCGGGCTCACCGGACCACGGGGACGGAGACGGCCATGAGCACGGAATATTTCGACGTCCTGATCGTCGGGGCGGGCCTGTCGGGCGTCGGCGCGGCCCATCACCTGACGCGGCGCTGCCCGGGCAAGACCTACGCCATTCTCGAGGCGCGCGACGCCATCGGCGGCACCTGGGACCTGTTCCGCTATCCGGGCATCCGCTCCGACAGCGACATGTACACCCTGGGCTACGCCTTCAAGCCATGGCGGCAGGCGAAAGCCATCGCCGACGGCCCGTCGATCCTGAACTACGTGCGCGAGACCGCGACCGAGGCCGGCGTCGACGAGCACATCCGCTTCCGCCACAAGGTGCGCCGCGCCGAGTGGAGCAGCGAGACCGCCAGCTGGACCGTTCGGGCCGAGCGGGTCGACACCGGAGAGACGGTCGAGATCGCCTGCGGCTTCCTCTACATGTGCGCCGGCTACTACGCCTATGACGCCGGCTACACCCCCGACTTCGAGGGGACCGAGCGCTTCAAGGGGACCATCGTCCACCCGCAGCACTGGCCCGAAAACTTCGACTACGCCGGCAAGAAGGTCGTGGTGATCGGCAGCGGCGCGACGGCGGTGACCATCGTGCCGGAGATGGCCAGGACCGCCGCCCACGTCACCATGCTGCAGCGCTCGCCGACCTACGTGGTCTCGCGCCCGGCGGAAGACGGCCTAGCCAACTGGATGCGCAGCCGTCTCCCGGCCATGACCGCCTACGGGATCACGCGCTGGAAGAACGTGCTGATCACCATGCTGTTCTTCAACCTGGCCCGGAAGAAGCCGGAGAAGACCAAGGAACGATTGATAAGCCTGGTGCGCGACCAGCTGCCCAAGGACTACGACGTCGAGACCCATTTCACGCCGCGCTACAATCCCTGGGACCAGCGGCTGTGCCTCGTGCCGGACGCCGACCTCTTCGACTCGATCCGGAACGGCTCGGCCTCGGTGGTCACCGACCACATCGACAGCTTCACCGAGGACGGCCTTGAGCTGAAATCGGGCAAGACGCTGGAGGCAGACATCGTCGTCACCGCCACCGGCCTGCGGATGCAGCTCCTGAGCGGCATGGAGGTGGTGGTCGACGGCCGCTCCGTCGATCTGGCCAAGGGTTTCAGCTACAAGGGCATGATGTTCAGCGACGTGCCGAACCTGGCCTCGGCCTTCGGCTACACCAACGCCTCGTGGACGCTGAAGGCCGACCTGACCAGCGAATATGTCTGCCGGCTGCTCAACCACATGGACAAGGCGGGCATGGACATCTGCGTCCCCCACCTGGACCAGCCGGACATGGCCGCCACGCCCTGGCTCGACTTCTCGTCGGGCTACGTGCAGCGGGCCATGGACAAGTTCCCCAAGCAGGGAACCAAGGCGCCCTGGAAGGTGCACCAGAACTACGCGCTGGACCTGGCGGCCCTGCGCCTGGGCAAGCTCGACGACGGCGTCATGCGGTTCTGGCGCAAGCGGGCCAAGGCGGCGGCCTGAGAGCCGCCGCCCCGCGCGTCAGTTGATGGCGATCGTCTGACCCGAGGTGACCTCCATGAAGCCCATCGTCGAGGAGAGGCCGATGCTGGCGGAGAAGAAACCCGAGCTCGGATAGCCCGGATAGTTCGACCAGTAGACGTCCAGGGTCTGCTTGCCGGTCGGATAGGCGGGACCGAATAGCATCTCGAAATTGTCGATGTGCAGCACCTGCGGTCCGACCCGCACGGTCCACGGCAAGCCCGTGAAGCTCCGCTGCTCGCAGCCGGCGCCGCCCGTGACGGCGGCGCTGGTGACGGTGGCCGAGGCGCCGCCCGCCGGTACGTCGAAGGTCATGGTGAAGTTGCAGGACGGCCAGGCTTCGAAGTTCATCACGCCGGCGACCGTGAAGGTGGTCGGATTGGGCGTGATCACCTGGGCTTGGGCGCCGCTGGCGACGAACGCTCCCGCCATCAGGACGAGCGCGAGAAAACGCGAGATCCAGGACATCATTGCCTCCCCAGCAATTGGTTTGTTTTCGCACAACCACCGGTACAATTTACAGCAATGTAAATCAATGTGACGAATGACGGACGGGTCATGGAACCCAAGGTCCAGCTTGCCGTTCCTGATCGGCGTTCATCAGCCTATGATGGGCGCGAAGCAGTGGAGCGGGGTGTCATGCGGGCGGTTCTGACGAAGATTGCGATCCTGGGCGCGGCGGCGTCCCTGGCCACGGGCTGCGCCACGGCCCAGCCGGCCTATCCCGCCAAGCCGGCCCAGTCGACCACGGCCAGCAAGCCGCCTCCGCCCCCCGCCAAGGACTCGGACGGCGACGGCCGGCCTGACGGCTGGCGCGAGAAGTCCATGGAGATCGGCACGCAGCCGGCCCGCGACGTCGGCCTGTCGAAGAAGAAGATCCCGCCGGTGCTGGAAGAGGCTCTGGCCGATCCCTACAGCCTCAAGGGCCTGAAGACCTGCGCCAAGCTCGTGGCCGAGATCCAGCGCCTGAACGACGTGCTGGGCCCCGACTACCAGACCGGCAACGAATACACGGAAAACCGCACCGGCAAGCTGGCCGAGGCCGGCGGCAAGGCGATCGTCAACTCGATCATCCCGTTCCGCAGCCTGGTGCGCGAGATCTCGGGGGCGGCCCCGGCCGACCGCCACCTGGAGGCCCTGGGCGACGCCGGCCTGGCTCGTCGCGGCTTCCTGCGCGGCGTGCACCAGAAGCAGGGCTGCAAGCAGCGGTTCTAGGCCAGAAGACCCTCCCCTTGCGGGAGAGGGTGGTCCGCGCAGCGGGTCGGGTGAGGGGTCAAAAGCCCTGTCCGCCGCGACGATCGAACGACTAGGCGAGACTTCCGGGTTCTGAGAGACCCCTCATCCGTCGACTTCGTCGCCACCTTCTCCCGCAAGGGGAGAAGGATTTTCTACGTCAGCCGGTACCCCTTGGCCTCGATCACCGGCGGCAGGTTCTCGCGTCCCAGCGAGAACAGCAGGTCGCGCTCGATCGTGCGGACCATCGCGTCCAGCGGCAGGTCGTTGTCCTCCAGGCCGAACGGGTCCTCCAACTGATCGCCCAGGGCGTCGAGGCCGAAGAAGGTGTAGCCGATCAAAAGCACCAGGGCCGGCGTCCACCAGCCCAGCGCGTGGGCCAGGGCGAACGGCAGCAGCAGGCAGAAGACGTGCGCCGTGCGGTGCAGCATCAGCGAATAGGAGAAGGGCGACGGCGTGGCCTTGATCCGCTCGCACGCGGCCTGGACGTGGCTGAGCTCGGTCAGCCGGGCCTCCAGCACCGACAGGTGGATCGCGGTCACGGCGCCCTGCCCTTCCAGCCGGGCGCAGTCGGCGCCGACGGCAGCCAGCACCGCGTCGGTCGGGTTGGGCGCGGCCGCCAGGTTCGGAACCTCGCGCCAGCGCGTGATCGCCGCCCGCTCGTCCTGGCCCCGCAGGCGCGCCGCCAGTCCGCAGGCGAAGCCCGCCAGGCCCAGCAGCAGCGGCTCGCGCGCCTCGGGTGACAGCCCTTGCGTCTGCCGCGCGAAGCTGCGCGCGGCGATGATCAGGCCGCCCCAGAGCTTTCGCGCCTCCCACCAGCGGTCGTAGCAGGCGTTGTTTCGAAAGCTCATGAAGATCGACAGGGACAGGCCGATCAGCGTGAAGGGCAAGGCGCTCAGCCGCTCCAGCGCCGCCGGATAGCGCTGGGCCGTCAGCACCGCGCCGAGCGACACCAGCAACAGCACCGCCAGCCGTCCGGCGATGCTGGGCAGGATCGAGCCGCGCAGGGCGAAGGCGATTTCGAAAAGGCCGGCGCGACGCCCAACGATCATGATCCCGCTCCGTCTGACGGCGTCCGTTCGCAGGACCGCCGGCCAAACCGCCGAACGCCTCGCCCCGCCACCCTCTCTTCTCCCGTCATTCCCGCCCTTGTGGCGGGAACCTCTGGTTCCGCTCGCAATTGCGAGGCCAGCGGCGTGCCCGGCACGCCGCCCCTCCCACCCTTGCGGTTGACAGAGGGGTTCCCGCCACAAGGGCGGGAATGACGGGAAGACTGGAAGACGGCGCCCAATCCTCAGCCCTTGCGCCGCACGAACCGCAGAGCCGTGTGTGTCTTGGAGAAGGCGCAGACCTTGGTGTCGGAGAGGCCGACCCCGCGCGCGGCGGCCAGCACGTCGACATCCTTCAGCGGCGCGGTCTTGCCCTTCTGCGAGACGACCCAGATGGCGCCCTTCTCGGCCAGCGCCCCTTGCAGGTCCTCCAGCCGGTCCAGCTGCCCCAGGTCGTCGGCGGCCAGGAACAGCAGGTCCACGCCCTCGAAGTCCTCGCCGGCGCCGACCTGCGCCTCGACGCGGGTCGAGAGCTCTTCGAGGAAGTCCTCGTCGTCGACGCCGTCGACCACCACGCTCATGCCCGGCTTGACGCCCAGCTTGTCCAGCCGCGTGGGCGGATTGAGGATGGCGTGCACCCACTTGTCGGCCTGGCCGGGATCGAGGGTGAAGCGCGTGCCGTCGGACAGGACGATGTCGTTGCCCTCGGCGCGGATATCCCGCAGGGCATGACCCTGGTAGATGCCGCGCACGGCCCCGCGGAAGATCAGCTTGGGCGGCTCCCACAGGAGCTTGCCGTCGCTTTCGCCGTCGCTGAGCTGGCCCCAGGCGCGCGCTTCCTTGCCCATGCCTCAGGCGCCCCGGAACGTGGGCTGGCGCTTTTCGAGAATGGCGTCGACGCCTTCCATGTGATCCTCGGTGTGGTGGGCGATGGCCTGAGCGGCGGCGCTCATCTCCATCAGGGTGTCATAGCTCGCCGTCTGGCCGTGCTTGAGCAGACTCTTGGCCATGCGCAAGGCGTGAGGCGGCTGCTGGGCGATCCGTTCGGCCAGCGCCAGGGCCTCGCCCATCAGGTCGGCCGCGGGCACGGCGCGGCTGATCAGGCCCCACTCGGCCGCCTTGGCCGCGTCGATGACGTCGCCGGTGAACAGCAGTTCGGCCGCGCGGCTCATGCCCACGGTGCGCGGCATCAGCCAGGCGCCGCCGTCGCCGGGGATCAGGCCGAGCTTGAGGAAGGTCACCCCGAACTTCGCCGTATCGGCGGCGATGCGGATGTCGGTCATGCAGGCCACGTCGCAGCCCAGGCCGATCGCCGCGCCGTTCACGGCCGCGATCGACGGGACCTCCAGGCCGTAGATGGCCCGCACGATGCGGTGGATGTTCTTGCGGTAGCCGTCGCGCACGGCCACGCCGTTGCCGCCGAAAGCGCCCTCGCGGGCCTTCATCGCCTTGACGTCGCCGCCCGCCGAGAAGGCCTTGCCGGCCCCGGTCAGGATCACGCAGCGGATATCCTGGTCGTCGTTGATCGCCTCGCAGGCGGCCGCCACCTGGTCGCCGTCGCCGGGCGCGCCCAGGGCGTTCATCGCCTCGGGGCGATTGAGGGTGAGGATGGCGACATGGCCGCGTTTCTCGGTGAGGACCAGCGGTTGGGTCATGGGCGGGGCGCTCCTGTTCGTCTTGTTTTTCCCACTGCATAAAGGCTTTCGGCCAGGGAGGGAAACAGCCCCTCGGCGCTCTCGCGGGGCGGGCGGCGCCATCACGGCGGCGTGACCGTCCGTGCGTGCAGCAACACATTTCTGATGGCCAACACGGAAAATCGATTGGCGAGGACTGAAAGTTCGGGTTGTAGTCTTGTAAGGGACGACAGCGGATTGGCGTTAAGTGCAGTGAAACGGTCCCAAGGCCACGCGCTCATCATCGAGGACGAGATCCTCATCGCGCTCGAGGTCGAGGCCCTCCTGGCCGCTCAGGGCTATTCAAGCTTCGACATCGCCGACAGTCCGCAGGAAGCGCTGATCTGCGCCCTGGCCCGCGCGCCCGACCTGATCACCGCCGACTTCCGCATCATCGGCGGCACGGGGCTGGAGGCGGTCGAGGCCATCGAGGCCAAGTTGGGACGCATCCCGACGGTGTTCGTCACCGGCAACGCCAACCAGCTGGCCGACGCCCGCCGCACCATCGTCGACAAGCCGATCTCGCCGCGCCGCCTGGCCGAGGCCTGCCAGCAGGCCCTGGACCGCCGGGCCTGACAGGCGCCGCACGCCCCTGCTAGGCTCCCGGCGAACGGGAGACGACGCATGGCGATCATCGACACCCTCGAAGCGCTGGAAGCGATCTACAGCCCGACGCCGGTCGCGGCCTCCACCGCCAAGGTCAGCGATCGGCTGACCCCCGACTATCGCCGGCTGGTCGAGGCCTCGCCCTTCCTGGCCCTGGCCACGGTCGGTCCCGAAGGCCTGGATTGCAGCCCGCGCGGCGACGCCCACGGCCTGGTCGCCATCGCCGACGACCGCACGCTGATCCTGCCAGACCGGCGTGGCAACAACCGCATCGACAGCCTGCGCAACATCGTCCGCGACCCGCGCGTGGCGCTGCTGTTCCTGATCCCTGGCTCGGGAACCACCTTCCGGGTCAACGGCCGCGCGGTGATCAGCGTCGATGCGGACCTGCTGGCGGGGCTGGCGGTCGACGGCAAGGTGCCGCGCACGGCGCTGATCGTCACCATCGAGGAGTGCTATTTCCAATGCGCCCGGGCGGTGATGCGGGCCGGGCTGTGGAATGCCGAGGCCCACGTCGATCCCAAGAGCCTGCCCAGCGCCGGGGCGATGCTGGCCTCCATCACCGACGGCGAGGTCGGCGGACCGATCTATGACGAGACCTGGCCCGCGCGGGCGGCCGCGTCGATGTGGTGATCCACCGGATGCTCCCCCTGAAGGGGGAGCTGTCGCGGAGCGACTGAGGGGGAAGTGGTTACAGGCCCTCTGACCTCATCAGGCGCCTCCCCCTCCGGTCACTCGGACCACCTCCCCCTTCAGGGGGAGGATTGCGCGTGCAAAATGGATTGTCACCGGTGTCATGGTTCGTGCTAGCCATGGCGCAAGCTCGTCAGAAGCGCCGGAGGAAGACCCCATGGATCGTCGCAGCCTGCTGCTGGCCTTCGGCGCGGCCGCCGCCGCCAGCGCCCTGCCCGCCCAAGCCGCCAAGCCCACCGGCCCTGCCCGCTCGCCGATCGTGACCACCGCCGCCGGCAAGGTGCGCGGCGCGACCACCGCCGACGGCGTCCATGTGTTCAAGGGCCTGCGCTATGGGGCCGACACCGGCGGCGAAGGTCGCTTCGCCCCGCCCCGCAAGCCCCAGGCCTGGACCGGCGTCGCCGACGCCCTGGCCTATGGCGCGGCCTCGATGCAGACCGGCAGGGGCGAGGAAGGCGAGACGCTGTCGGAAGACTGCCTGTTCCTCAACGTCTGGACGCCCGCGAAAGCCGGCAAGTCCGGCCTGGCCGATGGCGGCAAGCGGCCGGTGATGTTCTACATCCACGGCGGCGCCTACAACGGCGGGTCGGGGGGCAGCCCCTGGTACGACGGGACCCGCCTGGCCAAGCGCGGCGACGTGGTGGTGGTGACGGTGAACCACCGCCTGAACGCCTTCGGCTATCTCTATCTCGCCCGCCTGTTCGACGACCCCAGCGTCGCCGACAGCGGCAATGTCGGCCAGATGGACCTCGTCCTGGCCCTGCAATGGGTGCGCGACAACATCGAGGCCTTCGGCGGCGATCCCGACCGGGTCATGCTGTTTGGCCAGTCGGGCGGCGGCGCCAAGATCGCCACCCTGCTGGCCATGCCCAGCGCCAAGGGCCTCTTCCACCGCACCGCCACCATGAGCGGCCAGCAGGTCACCGCCGGCGGGCCATTCAACGCCACCAAGCGCGCCAAGCTGTTCCTCGACAAGCTGGGGATCAGCAACCTGGCGGCCCTGCGCGCCCTACCCGCCGACCAGCTGCTGAACGGGCTGAAGGCGATCGATCCCGTGGCCGGATCGGGCGGGGTCTATATGGGCCCGGTGCTGGACGAGCGATCGCTGACCCGCCACCCGTTCTTCCCCGACGCCTCGCCCCTGGGCCTGGACGTGCCGCTGATCTGCGGCAACACCCACGACGAGACGCGCGGCTTCGTCGGCTCCGATCCCAAGGTGTTCGACATGACCTGGGACCAGGTGGTCGAGAAGCTGCCCGGCCAGTTCAACGCCCGCATCGACATCGACCCGGCCACGGTGGTGGCGGCCTATCGCAGGCTGTACCCGCACTATTCGCCGTCGGACGTCTATTTCGCCGCCTCGACGGCCGGGCGCTCGTGGAAGGCGGCGATCCTGCAGGCCGAGGCCCGCGCCCCGACCCGCGCGCCCGCATGGGTCTACCAGCTGGACTGGAAGTCGCCCAAGGACGGCGGGATCTGGGGCGCGCCGCACACGCTGGACATCTGCCTCGTCTTCGGCACGCTGGACGCCAAGGGCGCGATCGTGGGGACCGACGCCCGCAGCCAGGCGATGTCCGACACCATGATGGACGCCTTCGTCGCCTTCGCCCGCACCGGCGATCCCAACTGCGCGGCCGTTCCCAGGTGGGAGCCCTACACCCTGCCCCGCCGCCAGACCCTGGTGTTCGACGAAACCACCCGCATGCAGGACGATCCGCGCGGGGCCGAGCGGGAGCTGTTCAACAAGGTGCCGTTCACGCAGTTCGGGACGTAGGGTGAGGCCGCACAACAAGTAACCTCTCCCATAGGGAGAGGGAGGGGCCCATGCGCAACATGGGAGGGTGAGGGGTTACACCCTCACCGCATCGCCCTGGATCGCGCCGGCACGCCGGCCGACCTCGTAACCCCTCATCCTCCCACGCCTTCGGGCGCCGGCCCCTCCTTCTCCCTATGGGAGAAGGTGAAATTCAGGCCGCCACTTCGCCCTCTTCGTCTTCATCCTCGTCGTCGTAGTCTTCCTCGTCCGGGCCCAGGGCCAGGTCGCGGAGGAGTTCGATCTGGTCGGCGACGTCGGCGGTGATCTCGTCGTCGACGCCGGCGGCTTCGAGGGCGGCCGCCAGGTGGCCGATAATCAGGTCGAGCTCGTCGTCCTCCAGCGCGTTGGCGCCGAACCACACCTGGGCCAGTTCGAGGTCGCCGCGGGCCTCGCCGGCCTCGGGGTCGAGGGCGCCGGCCACCACGGCGCGGGCGCCGGGCGGGATCTCGCCGCCGAACAGGCCCGCAAGGCGCGCATCGCCCTGGGCGCGCTGGAAGAAGTCGTCGATCACCGACTGGGCGGCGGCCTCGCCGCCGATGCGTTCATAGGCCGTCATGCCGTCCTCGCGAGATTGGGGGAACGGCGGAAACGCTAACATGGGTCACTAAAGCGGTGCGTGAACCCTGGGCGATGGTTTCGTGACAGGACCCGGAACGAAAAACGCCCCGCTTCTCAGCGGGGCGTTTCGTCTTACTTCGCCCTGTTACTTCGCCTTGTCCATCAGGCCGGCGAAGCGCTCGAAGATATAGAGGCTGTCGGTCGGGCCGGGCGAGGCTTCCGGGTGGTGCTGGACACTGAACACCGGCTTGTCCTTCAGGGCGATGCCGGCGTTGGTGCCGTCGAACAGCGAGACGTGGGTCTCCTGCACCGGCTCGGGCAGGCTTTCGCTGTCCACGGTGAAGCCGTGGTTCATCGACACGATCTCGACCTTGCCGGTGGTCAGGTCCTTGACCGGGTGGTTGGCGCCGTGGTGGCCCTGTTCCATCTTCACGGTCTTGGCGCCAAGAGCCAGGGCCAGCATCTGGTGGCCAAGGCAGATGCCGAACACCGGCTTGCCGCTGGCGACCAGCTTCTGGATCTCCGGCACGGCGTACTCGCCGGTCGCGGCCGGGTCGCCCGGACCGTTCGACAGCAGCACGCCGTCGGGGTTGCGGGCCAGGATATCCTCGGCCGAGGTGCTGGCCGGAACGACGGTGGCGCGGGCGCCCACGTGAGCCAGGGCGCGCAGGATGTTGCGCTTCACGCCGTAGTCGATGACCACCACTTCGTACTTGGGGGTCTCGAGCTTGGCGTAGCCTTCCGGCCACGACCACAGGCCCTCGTCCCAGGTGAAGGTCTGGGTGGTGGAGGCGTCCTTGGCCAGATCGAGGCCCACGACGCCCGACCAGTCGCGGGCCTTGGCCTTCAGGGCGTCGAGGTCGAACTTGCCGTCCGGCGCATGGGCGATGACGCCGTGCGGCATGCCGGTCTCGCGGATCTTGCGGGTCAGGGCGCGGGTGTCGACGCCGGCCAGGCCCACGACGCCGCGACGCTGCATCCAGCCGTCGAAGTCGCTGTTGGCGCGCCAGTTGGCCGGATCGGTCGGGACGTCGCGGAAGATCGCGCCGCGGGCGGCCGTCTCGGCCACGCCGGTGACCTGCTCGACGTCTTCACTGTTGGTGCCGACATTGCCGATATGCGGGAAGGTGAAGGCCACGATCTGGGCCATGTAGGACGGGTCGGTCAGGATTTCCTGGTAACCGGTCATGGCGGTGTTGAAGCACACCTCGCCGACCGCGTCGCCGACCGCGCCGCAGCCGACGCCTTGCAGCACCGTGCCGTCGGCCAGGACGAGAACGCCGGTGACGCCGGGGAGAAGGTCTTGGGACATCTCGAGAAGCGCCTCCAGAACGCGTGGTTATTGTTGCAAAAAGGCGGGCCAGGGAGAACCCCGCCCGCCGCGCAAACGGCGGGGTGTTTAGGGGTCGCGGGCGGGGGGGTCAACCCCTCGGATCACGGGTTTTCGAGGCGGTCGCCACATTCCCGTGATCTGCGAACGCACCCCCTCGCGCCGGCGGCCCTCAAGCCCTTATGGTGCGGGGCTTCAACGCATAAGAACACGGGAGGACGGCCCTTGCTCGAACTGCGCCCCAATTGCGAGTGCTGCGACCGCGACCTGCCGCCCCACAGCGGTGAGGCCCGCATCTGCACCTTCGAATGCACTTTCTGCGTCGACTGCGCCGACAATCGATTCCAGGGCGTCTGCCCCAACTGCGAGGGCGACCTGGTGGCGCGGCCGATCCGCCCCGACAGCAAGCTGCACCGCTTTCCCGCCTCGCTGCGGCGGGTCACCAAGGCCCATACGGCCTGCGCCAGGCCCCCGCCTCCGGTCGCCCCGGGCAGCGGTCGTGACGGCTGGAGTGTGACCCTTTAGGCGCACCCTGGATCAATCGGTCGCACGCCTGCATCCGCCGGCCGTTCATGGTCGTTAACTCGTCAGGCCCCACAAGCTTGGGCTTAAACGAGGAGATGGAATCATGACCGCCGCCGTCCACGATCGAGCCGCCCAGAAGCGCGCGCCGAAGATCGCCTGGGCGCGCCTTCCGGGTCAGTCCCGGGCCGGCCAGGCGCTCGGCCTGATGCTGAGCCTGGGCGTGGTGGTCAGCGGCGTGGTCTTCGTCGTCCTCAGCTTCTGAACCTTATCGCGAGCCGCCGATTGCCTTCGGCGTCAGGTCGTGCACCGTGCGGGCGCCTCTGTTCAGCAAGGAGCCCGCGCGATGTGCGACGACGACATCCACCCTGGCCTGGTTCATGACCCCCGCGTCTCGCGCCGCGCCTTCGGCCTGATGACCGCCGCCGTCGGCGGGCTGGCCGCCACCGCCGCCCATGCCGACGACAAGGTCGTCGAGACCGACGTCGTCATCAAGACGCCCGACGGCGAGGCCGACGCGGCCCTGTTCAAGCCGGCCGGCAAGGGCAAATGGCCCGCCGTGCTGATCTGGCCCGACGTCATGAGCCTGCGACCCGTCTTCCGCGACATGGGCCGCCGCCTGGCCGCCGCCGGCTACGTGGTGCTGGTCCCCAACCTCTATTATCGCGTGAAGAAAGCGCCGGTGATCGACGGGACCTTCAACTTCGCCAATCCCGAAGACCGCGCCAAGATCACGCCGCTGCGGGCCACGGTCACGCCCGAGGGCACCGACCGCGACGCCCTGGCCTATGTGGCCTTCCTCGACGCCCAGAAGGAAACCGACAAGGGCAGGAAGATCGGCGTGCAGGGCTACTGCATGGGCGGGCCGCTGTCGTTCCGCACCGCCGCCGCCGCGCCGGGCCGCATCGCCGCCGTCGCCAGCTTCCACGGCGGGGGCCTGGTCACGGCCGAGCCGACCAGCCCGCACCTGCTGATCCCCAAGACTCACGCCGAGTACCTGATCGAGGTCGCCGACAACGACGACAAGAAGGAACCCGACGTGAAGGACAAGCTGAAGGCGGCCTTCGCGCAGGCCAAGCGCCCGGCCAAGGTCGAGGTCTTCGCCGGCGCCGCGCACGGTTGGACGGTCAAGGGCAGCCAAGTCTACAACGAGGCCGCCGCCGAACAGGCCTGGACCAACCTCCTGGACCTCTACAAGCGCGCCCTGCGCTGATGTAGACGGACGGGATGAGCCTCATCACCACGGTCGGCGTCGACGCCGACGACACCCTCTGGCACTGCGAGAGCCTGTTCCGCCTGACCCACCAGCGGTTCGTCCAGCTGCTGGCCGACTTCGGCGACGAGGAGCGGATCAACAGCCAGCTGGCCGCCGCCGAGAAGCGGAACCTGAGAGTCTACGGCTACGGCGCCAAGGGCTTCACCCTGTCGATGATCGAGACCGCGCTGGACCTGACGGACGGCGCGGTCTCCACCCGCGTCATTCGCGAGATCCTGGCCGTGGGCCGCGAGATGCTGACCGAGCCGGTCGAGCCCCTGCCGGGCGTCGAGCGGGCCCTGGCCGAGCTCTCCAAGCGCTATCGCCTGATCCTGATCACCAAGGGTGATCTGCTGCACCAGGAGCAGAAGCTGGCCGCCTCGGGCCTGGGCGACCTGTTCGCCGCCGTCGAGATCGTCTCGGAGAAGGATGCTGGCACCTATCGCCGGGTGTTCGAACGCTACGGCACCGGCGCCGAGCAGGGCCTGATGGCCGGCAACTCGATGCGGTCCGACATCCTGCCGGCGCTGGAGGCCGGCGCCTGGGGCGCGCTGATCCCCTACCCGCTGGTCTGGGCCCACGAGGCGGCCGAGGCGCCGGTCGGGCACGATCGCTATGTGGAGCTGGCCTCGATCAGCGAACTGCCAGCGTTCGTGGATCACGTGTCGAGACCCCTTCTCCCATAGGGAGAAGGTGGCGCGAAGCGCCGGATGAGGGGTTAGGAACTGAAGGCGGCGTGCCGGCACGACGTCAGGCGCCGTCACCCCTCACCCTCCCAGGCTATCGCCTGGGCCCCTCCCTCTCCCTTCAGGGAGAGGGTTCAGCGCTTGGCCTTCCCCCACCCCGCGATCGCATCGCGCGCGGGCTTCTCGAAATACATCAGCGACGCGTAGCTCACCGGGATCAGCACCAGGCCCCAGAAGAGGCACCACAGGCGCATGACGTCGCCGGTCAGGTGCAGCATGCCCAGGCCCACCCAGTTCAGGGCGATCTTCAGGGCGATCGGGTGGAGCATGTAGATCGAGTAGGAGAGCTGCCCCCAGGGCGCCAGCCAGCGCACCACCGGGCCGGGCTTGGCCGGCGCGTTGTCGGCCGCCACGCCCAGCAGGCCGACGGCATAGCAGACGAACAAGAGCAGGCCGCGTTCCATCTGCACGGCGCAGCCGGCGATGAAGGCGACGCACGAGGCGAAGAACCACCAGCGCGCGCCCGGCAGGCGGCCCAGCGGCCCGCGGACCTTGTAGGCGATCATGCCGACCAGGAAGCCGGGCGCGGCCCGGGCGACGCCGAAATCGGCGGTCCACATGTGGAAGGGCTGCTCGGACGGGATCGCGAACAGGGCCGCCAGGATCACCGCCGTGACCAGGGTCAGCCAGGCCGTTCCCCGCATCGCCAGCCAGAAGAGCAGAGGCAGAGCCAAATACATCGCCCACTCGGCGCTGATCGACCAGCTGACGAAGTTGAAGGTCTGGGCCCGGCAGATGCCAAACGCCTGCAGGTTCAGGAGGTTGGGCACGACGCAGGCGGGGTCGTAGCGGCTGGGGTCGCGGTCGTTGACCAGGCCCATTACCCCGGCGATGGCGATGATGATGAATACCGCCAGCGTCAGCCAGTGCAGCGGCATCAGCCGCGCCACCCGCTTCTGCAGGAACCATCGGAAGTCCGAGAGCGTACGGATCCGGCCCGTATAGACGGCGCTGATCACATAGCCGGAGATCACGAAGAACAGGTCGACGAGCAGGCTGAAGCTCTTGACCGTGTCGTCCACCGCCTGCCAGCGGCCGTCGATATTGATGAACCGGTTGAAGTGGAAGACGACGATCAGCACCGCCCCCAGCGCCCGCAGGGCGTCCAGGTGCAGCATGTCGTCGGAATCGGTCTTGAGCGGCGGAAACGGTTTCACGCGCCAGTGGTGAGCGCGCCACCGGAAACGGTCAAGCTCAGCCGGCGGGCAGCTTGCGCCGGATCGCGCCGACCAGGCTGTAGGCGTAGGCCGCCGTTACGCCGCAGAAGTCCGCGACGAGGTCGCCCCACGACATGTCGCGCCCGGTGAAGTGCTGCACGATCTCGATCAGCCCGCCGAACGCCACCAGCACCAAGCCGATCCGCCACAGCCGGCTCTTGGGCAAGGCCAGGCAGCCCAGCACGGCCAGGACGTAGAAGACGATGAAGTGCTTGGCCTTGTCCCACGGGATCAGGCCGACGCTGTCGTCGCCCGGCGTGATCGCCTTCCAGAACGCATAGGCGGCGGCCGCCGCGAACACGGCGAAGGCCAGCCAGTTGATCTTGCGCTTGAAGCTGCGGGACATTCGGGCTCCTGGACGAGGCGAGCCCCTGCCCTAGCCGCTCACCTGGGGCGTGAAAATGGCGGCGGATGGTTGGCGGCCATTCTTGTCGCGCACTGCACGGGATCTGCATTTGCGGGGGAGACGGGACAAGAAGCCGTACCCCTCACCGCTTCCCTCGCCCTCGTGGCGAGGGCCCATGTCTAAGACCGCTCAGACCCCAGCCGACCTGTCGAGGCCTGGGCGGCTGAACGATGGATCCTGGGCACAGGGCCCAGGAAGGCAGAAGAGAGGCTGGAAGAGAAAGGAACGGCGGACAGGGCTTCCCCATCCGCCGCCATTTCACCCTTAGAAGGTCAGCGCGCGGGCTTCCTTCACGTGCGGCAGGGCCTGGATCTTGGCCAGCAGCTCTTCGCTCGGAGCCTGGTCGACACCGACCAGGGCGATGGCGTCTTCGTCGGCCGAGACGCGGCCGAGGTTGAAGGTGGCGATGTTGACGCCCGCTTCGCCCAGCAGCATGCCCAGGGCGCCGATGAAGCCCGGCTTGTCGAGGTTGTTGATGTAGAGCATGGCCGGCGAGAAGCCCGCGTCCAGCTCCATGCCCTTGACCTCGATGACGCGCGGGGCGCCGGCGATCACCGTGCCAGCGAAGGCGCGCTTGCCCTTCTCGGTGGTGATGGTCACGCGCAGCAGCGAGTCGTAGGTCGGGCTCTTTTCCTGGCGGCTCTCGGAGACGGTCACGCCGCGCTCCTTGGCCACGGCAGGAGCCGAGACCATGTTGATCTCGGCCAGCATCGGCTTGAGCACGCCGGCCAGGGCGGCCGAGGTCAGCGGCTTGACGTTGAGGTTGGAGACCTCGCCCTCGAAGGCGATGTCGATGGCCTTGATGCCGAAGTCGACCATCTGGCCGGCCAGGGCGCCGATCTTCTCGGCCAGGGCCACGAACGGCTTCAGCTTCGGGGCTTCCTCGGCGCTGACCGAGGGGCTGTTGAGCGCGTTGGTGACGGCGCCGGTCAGCAGGTAGTCGCTGACCTGTTCGGCGACCTGCAGGGCCACGTTCTCCTGCGCTTCCGAGGTCGAGGCGCCCAGGTGCGGGGTGGCCACAACCTTGTCGCTGCCAAACAGCGGGTTTTCCTTGGCCGGTTCGGTGACGAACACGTCGAAGGCCGCGCCGCTCACGTGGCCCTCGTCCAGCAGCTTGCGCAGGGCGGCTTCGTCGACCAGGCCGCCGCGGGCGCAGTTGACGATCAGCACGCCCTTCTTGGTCTTGGCCAGGTTCTCGGCCGACAGGATGTTGCGGGTCTTGTCGGTCAGCGGGGTGTGCAGGGTGATGACGTCGGCGCGAGCCAGCAGCTCTTCCAGCTCGACCTTCTCGACGCCCATCTCGATGGCGCGCTCGGGGCTCAGGAAGGGGTCGTAGGCCACGACCTTCATCTTCAGGCCCAGGGCGCGGTCGGCGACGATGCCGCCGATGTTGCCGGCGCCGATCAGGCCCAGGGTCTTGGCGTAGAGCTCCACGCCCATGAAGCGGTTCTTCTCCCACTTGCCGGCTTGCGTGGAGGCGTCGGCGGCCGGGATCTGGCGCGCCAGGGCGAACATCATGGCGATGGCGTGCTCGGCCGTGGTGATCGAGTTGCCGAACGGGGTGTTCATCACCACGATGCCCTTGGCGGTGGCGGCCGGGATGTCGACGTTGTCGACGCCGATGCCCGCGCGGGCGATGACCTGAAGCTTGTCGGCGGCGGCGATCACGTCCTTGTCGAGCTTGGCGCCCGAACGGATGGCGATGCCGTCATAGTCGCCGATGACGGCGATCAGTTCGTCCTTCGACAGGCCGACCTTGATGTCGAAGTCGAGGCCGCGGTTCTTGAAGATGTCGACGGCGGCGGGGGAAAGCTTGTCGGCGATGAGGACGCGAGGAGCCATGATCAGGTGTTCCTTGTCGGCGGTCGGACCGCGCTTGTGTCTTTGTTTCGAAAGCCGCGCTCAGCGAAGCCAGCGCAGCATGTGCGGGAAGGGAGCGACCCCGCGCTCGGCCGCCAGTCGCGGCTCGAGGGCAAGGCCGTAGAACTGAAGCAGCGGCACGCCGATGGCGCCCCCGGACGTGAAGGTCTCGACCAGCCACCCGGCGTCGCCCTTGTAGCCTTCCGGATGGAAGACCACGCCGGGGTCGAGCTCCAGGTGGGTCAGGGCGGCCCAGGACCACGCCAGGGCAGCCATCTCCTCGCCGTCGGAGGGTTCGAGCCGTTCGGCCTTGCGGCCTTCCGGTTCGGTGACGGCGATGTGGCCGGCCTCGTGCAGGATGTCGCCGGGATGGGCCAGGCGCTGCTCGTCGATCACCAGCCCCCCGAAGCGGATGTCCACTCCGGGAAGGAAGGTGTCGTCGGGCAGCACGCCCGCCGTGACGTCGATGCCGATGCCGACGACGAAGTCGGCCAGGCGCTGCGTCAGGGGATCGGCGAACACCGGCTTCAGGCCGCCTGGAGCGTGGCCGCCTTGGTCTCGGCGAAGGCCCAGTCGAGCCACGGCGTCAGGGCCTCGAGATCCGAGGCCTCGACCGTCGCGCCGCACCAGATCCGCAGGCCGGCCGGGGCGTCGCGATAGCCGCCGATGTCGAGGGCCGCGCCCTCCTTCTCCAGCACGCTGGCCAGCTTCTTGGCGAAGTCGGCCTGGGCGTCGGCCGGCAGGGCGGCGATCTGGGCGTCCACCACCTTCAGGCAGACCGAGGTGTTGGAGCGGATTTCCGGCGAGGCGGCCAGGAAGTCGACCCACTCGGTCTTCTCGACCCAGTCGGCCAGGACCTTGAGGTTCTGGTCGGCGCGGCCCTGCATGGCCTGCAGGCCGCCGATCGAGGCGCCCCATTGCAGGGCGTCCAGGGCGTCTTCCACGCACAGCATCGACGGGGTGTTGATCGTCGCGCCCTCGAACAGGTCGAGCGTGACCTTCCCGTTCTTGGTCATGCGGAACAGCTTGGGCATCGGCCAGGCCGGGACGTAGCTTTCCAGGCGGGCCACGGCGCGCGGCGACAGGATCAGGATCCCGTGCGCGCCCTCGCCGCCCAGCGCCTTCTGCCAGGAGAAGGTCACGACATCGAGCTTGGTCCAGTCCAGGTCCTGGGCGAAGGCGGCGCTGGTGGCGTCGCAGATGGTGATGCCTTCACGGTCGGCCGAGATGAAGTCGGCGTTGGGCACGCGCACGCCCGAGGTCGTGCCGTTCCAGGTGAAGACCAGGTCCTTGGCCGGATCGACCTTGGCGGTGTCGGGCAGCTCGCCGTACGGGGCGCTCAGCACCTCGACGTCGGGCAGCTTCAGTTGCTTGGTGACGTCCGTGACCCAGTCCTTGCCGAAGGACTCGAAGGCCATCAGTTGCACGGGGCGAGCGCCCAGCATCGACCACATCGCCATCTCGACGGCGCCGGTGTCCGAGCCGGGGACGATGCCGATCAGGAAGTCGGCGGGCACTTCGAGCACGTCGCGCGTCTGGTCGATGGCGGCCTTCAGGCGCGCCTTGCCCAGCTTGGAGCGGTGCGAGCGGCCCAGGACCGCATTCCTCAGATTTTCGGGGGACCAGCCGGGGCGCTTGGCGCAGGGGCCGGAAGAGAACTCGGGACGAGCCGGACGGATTGCCGGCTTGGCGAGGGTAGTCATGGCGATGTCTCCCATCCTTACAGATGGACTGCGCCCCGTTGGGGGGGCGTGGCCCGCCGGCGAAAAACCGCGTTTTCGCTCGGAAGGCAAGACCGAAATTTTGAAATTTTATTCCACGGGCCGCGACCGATGGTCCGGCCAGAGCAATTATTTTGCAGCGCGGGCGTTGCGGCGCCAGGCCAGCAGCGTGCCCACCAGCACCGCCAGCAGCACGCCGATGGTGTTGATGTTGTTGACGCTTCTGTAGAGGTAGTCGTGCGGCTTCTCGACCACGAGATAGTAGGCGTGCAGGCTGAATTGCACCGCCTGCAGGATCATCGCCACGCCCAGCCACTGGCTGACGAAGCGCATGGCCAGCATCAGGAAGGCGACGGCCAGGGCCGCGTCGATGACCAGCAGCACGACCGCCTGCACGCCTTCCGGCAACAGCTTGTGGGTGATCATCACGGCCAGGGCGCCGAGCAGCACGGCCAGGGATCCCATGCGTTCGGGACGACTTCCCTTCAGCCATGCGAAGGCCACCAGCGAGACGATCGCAATCCAGATCGCGGCGGAGATGGCGCTAGCAAGCATGCGAAAGGCCCCTAACGCAAATTAGGGGCCCTGCTAAGTTAAAGTCTTGCAACTTTGCCGTCAGGCGACGGTGCGAAGACCTTCGGCGTGACCGGTCGTGCCACCGAGGTCGCCCGACTTGTCTTCGACGCCCGCCAGCTTCGTGCGGATGCCCATGCGCAGCTTCACTTCGTTCAGCTGGCCATGCATGTCGACCATGGCGCTGCGGGCTTCTCCCAGCGCGGCCAGGGCCTCGACCAGCTTGGCGCTGGCCTTGTCGCCGACGACCGCCGACAGGCCGAGGTCCTTACGGGCCTTCAGCATGTCCGCCATCAGTTCGGCGGCTTCCATCATCGCCGTATCTACGGCGTTCTCGGTCGCGAAAAGCTTATTGGCGACACGTTGAGCTACGAAAACTTTTTCCACACCCGACTCCTCCAGAGAACCGAGTGAATAGGTAAACGAATCATTAACGCGGCCGCAATCGAAAATGCGCCCTAGCGTTGTTTTGTCGCGACTGCACCTGGGACTGGAAGCGAGTCGTTAGGAACCTTGCGGCAAAATGGCCATGTTTGACCTGCGGAAGGGCCATGGACGACACGCGCCGCAATTCGGAAGCCGCCGCTCACGCGCCCTTGCAGGCGCGAATCGCCGGCGTGGCGCTGGGCACCACGGTCGCCGCGCTCACCGCCGCATGCCTGTGCTTCATGCTCCAGCAGTGGAGCGTGGCGCGGCAGGAAGCGCGCGAGAACCACCGCGTCCTGGCCGAGATGGTGGCGGCCGGCGCCGCCCCGTCCCTGGCCGACCACAACGCCGTCGGCGCCAGCCGCGCCCTCGACGCCGTCATCCGCGCCCCGCACGTGGCCGGCGCGCGCCTCGTCGATCTTTCCGGCCAGACCGTCGCGCGCATCGGCGTCGACAACGAGGCCAATGTCGAGACCCTGACCCGCCCCGTGGTGCTGCAAGGCCGCAAGGTCGGCGAACTGGCCCTGGTGGCCCGCCAGCCCAGCCTGGTCGAGATCCTCGCCCGCGACCTGGCCTTGACCGGCGCCCTGTTCTTCGGCGCGGCGGGCCTGGCCATCCTCCTGGCCAACAGCCTGGCCCGGCGGATGACCAAGCCGATGCAGCGCTTGTCCGACGCCATGCACGACATGGCCCAGGGCGGCCGCTACAGCCCCGTCCAGCAGGCCAGCGACGACGACGTCTTCCACAGCCTGACCGATAGCTTCAACCACTTGGTCTCGCGCCTGGAAGCCAATGACCACGACCTGCGCTCGGCCATGGGCGAGCTGGTCAAGGCCCGCGACGACGCCAACGCCGCCAACGTGCTGAAGTCGCACTTCCTGGCCAATATGAGCCACGAGATCCGCACGCCGCTGAACGGCGTACTGGCCATGACCGAAGTGATGGCCATGGACGACCTGTCGGCCAAGCAGCGCGAGCGCCTGTCGGTGATCCGCGAGTCCGGCGGTCTGCTGCTGGCCGTGCTGAACGACGTGCTCGACCTGTCGAAGATCGAGGCCGGCCGCCTGGAGCTGGTCGAGCGCGACTTCGACCTTTCCGCCCTCGCCGCCTCGCTGCGCGAGACCTTCGTCGGCCAGGCCCGCGACAAGGGCCTGGAGTTCGGCGTCATGGTCGCCCCCGAGGCGCTGGGCGGCTGGCATGGCGACGTCGACCGCCTGCGCCAGATCCTCACCAACCTGGTCTCGAACGCCCTGAAGTTCACGCTGGAGGGCGCGGTCTCGGTGCGCTTCGCCTCGGCCGAGGACGGCTCTGGCCTGCGCATCGACGTCACCGACACCGGCATCGGCATCGCCGCCGACATCGTGCCGCGCCTGTTCGACAAGTTCGTCCAGGCCGACAGCTCGACCACCCGCCGCTTCGGCGGTTCGGGCCTTGGCCTGTCGATCTGCCGCGAACTGGCCGCCGTCATGGGCGGCGGCATCCATGTCCAGAGCCGCGAGGGCCAGGGCTCGACCTTCACCGTCGTCGTGGCCATGCCGCGCGGCAAGGGCGAGATCCAGGTCCCCGCGCCAGTCGCCGTCGAACCGCTCGACGAGAGCGCCCCACGCCGCCTGCGCGTGCTGGCCGCCGACGACAACCTGACCAACCAGAAGGTCATCGCCGCCGTGCTCGCGCCGCTGGGCGCCGAGGTGGCGCTGGTCGCCGACGGCGCGGCCTGCGTCGAGGCCTGGCGCGCCGGCGGTCACGACGTGATCCTGATGGACATCCACATGCCGGTGATGGACGGCGTCGAGGCCGCCCGCACCATCCGCTCGCTGGAGAAGGCCGAGGGCCGTCCCCGCACCCCGATCGTGGCGGTCACCGCCAACGCCCTGGTCCATCAGGTCGAGGGCTACCTGGCGGCCGGCATGGACGGCCACGTGGCCAAGCCGATCGAGGTCACCAAGCTCTACACCGCCATCGAGGACGCCGTGGCCGCCGCCGCGCGCCTGGCCGCGGCCGAGGCCGCCGCCGCCTGATCGGCGACATGACAACGACTTCAGGTAGATGAACTCAACATAACGACGGGCTCAGAACCGCTTCAGGCGGGACGTGGTTTCTTGTCTTCAACGTCGTCGCGACCGGCGACGGACCAGTTGAAAGGAACCGAACCGATGAAGAAGATCATTCTGCCGATCGTTGCGGTCTCGGCCCTGGCGGCCGCCACCGTCCCCGCCGCGGCCATGGCCCAGCCCATCAACCAGCGCCAGGCGCAGCTCGAGCAGCGGATCGACCGCGGCGTGCGCACCGGCGACCTGAACCGCCACGAAGCCCGCCGCCTGCAAGGCGAGCTGCGCGAAGTGGCCCGTCTCGAATACCGCTATCGGGCCGGCGGCCTGAACGGTTGGGAACGCGCCGACCTCGACCGTCGCCTGGACCGCATCAGCGCCCAGATCCGCTACGAGCGCAACGACCGCGACTACGGCCACGGCTACGGCCGCGGCGACCGTAACGACCACCGCGGTCGTTGGTAACCACTAGGCCGGCTCCACCCGGAGCCGGCTTTCCACCACGGTGAGGCCGCGGCCGCGCAGGATCACGCGCGCGCCGCGGCTTTCGCATGAGAGGTCCCCGCCCCGGCCCGGATAGGCCTGATGGAACTCCAGCGCCGGCTTGCCCAGCTTGTCGCCGTACAGCGGCATCAGGATGCAGTGGGCCGAGCCGGTGGTCGGATCCTCGGGAATGCCGAAGGCCGGGGCAAAGAACCGGCTGACCACCGCATAGGGTAGGCCGGGATCGGCCGTGGCCACGGCGACCACCTGGCCCGGCCCCGCGCTGGCGCCGCCGTCCAGCCGGTTGAGGGCGCCGAAGTCGGGCTTGAGCCCGCGCACTGTCGCCTCGTCCCGCATCACGGCGACCAGATAGGCCCCGGCCCAGGTCTCGACCACATCCGCGCCCAGCGCCTCGGCCAGGCCCTCCGGCGTCTCGACCCGGCGGGGCGGATCGGCCGGGAAGTCCATCTCCAGCCGCTCGCCGTCGCGCTTGACCCGCAGTTCGCCCGACAGGGTGTCGAAGGCCAGTTCCCCGACCTCGACGTCCAGCTCGGCGAACAGGGCGTGGGCCGCCGCCAGGGTGGCGTGGCCGCACAGCGGCGCCTCGATGGCCGGGGTGAACCAGCGCAGGCCAAAGCGCGCCGGGTCGGCGGTCTTCAGCAGGAAGGCCGTCTCGGCCTGGTTGTTCTCGGCCGCCAGGGCCTGCATCCAGGCGTCGGACGGCCAGAGGTCGAAGGGCTCGACCACGCAGGCCGGGTTGCCCTTGAAGGGGGCGGACGCGAAGGCGTCGATGGTCCACTGGCGCATGGGAGCTCCTTCAGTCAGGCGGCGTCGGCGGCGGGCAGATAGGGCGTGATCGCGGCCAGGGCGCGGGCGACATAGGCCTGCTTCTCCCCCACCGGCGCGACGTAGTGGATGGCGGCCTCGGCTTCGGCCAGGCCCGCCAGGCGGGCGATGGTCCAGGCGGCCAGGTACTGCGAGGCCAGGCAACCGCCGGCGGTGGCGACATTGCCGTGGGCGACGAACGGCGCGTCCAGCACCTTAACCCCGGCCTCGACCACCCAGGGCCTGGTCGTCAGGTCGGTGCAGGCCGGCAGGTCGCCGACCAGGCCGAGCCTGGCCAGCAGCAGGGTTCCCGAGCACTGCGCGCCGATCAGCTGGCGCGACGGATCGAGACGGATCCGCGACAGCAGGCTTTCGTCGGAAGCGACCTGTCGGGTCTTCGAGCCGCTGCCGATCAGCACGGCGTCGGCCTCGGCGGCGAATTCCAAGGGCTGCTGTCGCTGCACGGTCACCCCGTTCAGCGAGGTCACCTGCGGCGTCGGCGCGGTGATGTAGGCCGCCCAGCCATGCGCCTTCATGCGATTGAGGATCGCGGCGGCGATGAACGAGTCGAGCTCGTTGTAGCCGTCGAACGTCAGGACCGCGATCCGCACCAAAGCCTCCTCATCAGGGCGAGGCCACAGCGGTAACGGGCAATGATCCATGAGGCAAAAGGAGTATTGCCACTATGACAATACTCCCTGAGCGAGCCGTCAGGCGCTCTCGACCACCTTCGGCGGATTGGCCCGGTAGACGAAGTCGCGCAGCCGCACCTGCCCGCTTCCGGCAGCGTAGATTCCCAGCTTCAAACTGATGAAGCCGCCGAACACGTTGTGATGCATGCCCGACACCTCCATCCGCGTGCCGTGACGGGTCCAGGTGCGTCCATCGTCGTGGGAATACCAGTAGGTGACGACGTGCTCGTCGTTGCGGATCTTCAGGCGCAGGCGGCGGGCGTCGTGCTTGATCCGCGCCCAGGCCAGCTCCTCGGCGTACTGGAAGGTCTTCAGGTCGGTCGGCGTGAAGCCCAGGCCCACGAAGGCCTTGTGATTGTAGAACAGCAGGATGCCGGCCTCGGCCTCGCCGGTCAGTTCGAGCGAGATCTCGGCCTCGTACGACCGGTCGCCGACGATGCAGGTCAGCGGCGAGCTGTCGATCGGCGAGGTTCCCCTGCCCTTCAGCGTCAGCGCCTTGCCGCCATAGGTGGCGCGGGACGCCTCGTCGGGCTTGGGCTCATGGAAGGCCCACTGCACGCCCATGCGATCAACCGAGAAGTCGTCGCTCAGCGACATGCCCGACGGCCCGGCCTTGCCGCCGCCCGGCTTCCTTATCGGCTTGGAGAGATCCCCGCCCAGCGGCCGGAACCAGCCGTCGGCGGTCCATTCGATCGGCTCCAGCAGGGTCTGGCGGCCCAGCGTCCAGTAGCCGTTCTCGTAGCCGTGATAGACCATCCACCAGTCGCCGGCGGGTCCCTCGACCAGGCTGGCGTGGCCGCGCGACCACCAGGGCTCGTCCTTGCTTCGGGTGCGCACCAGCGGATTGTGCGGGCAGTGCTCCCAGGGGCCGTGCACCGAGCGCGAGCGGGCGGCGATGACCATGTGGCCGGTCACCGGGCCCGCCGTGCCGCCGACGGCGGTGATCAGGTAGAACCAGCCCTTGTGGCGCAGCAGCTTGGGGCCCTCGGGCGCGAAGTTCTCGACGATCCAGTCGTCGGGATAGCGCCAGGGGTCGTAGGCCTTCTCCAGCGGGCCGTCGGTGGCCAGGCCATCGTCGGTCAGGCGGATCTTGCGCACGCCGTTGACGAACAGATAGCGCTTGCCGTCCTCGCCGACGACGTGGCCCGGATCGATGCAGCCGCTGATCTTCAGGTCGACCGGATCGCTCCACGGCCCCTCGATGCTGTCGGCCCAGATGGCGAAGATCGACCAGCCCTGCCCCGTCGGATCGGCCGGGATGTAGATGAAGTAGCGACCCTCGTGCCTGACGAGGTCGACGGCCCAGATCGTGCCCAGCGGCTTGCGCAGAGCCGGGCCGACCGGCGTCCAGTTCACGAGATCCGTCGACTTCCAGATCACCAGGCCGGGATAGGCCAGGAACGACGAGAAGGTCATGTAGTAGACCTCGCCGTCCTTCAGGATCGTGGGATCGGGGTGATCGCCGCTGATGATCGGGTTCAGGTACGTCCCGTCGCCCCGGTCGGCGACGCGGCGGCCGTCGGGACCCTTGCCCCAGGTCGGCGCGGGGTTCCGCGCCGGCTTGGTCTCGGCGGCCTGCGCGGCTAGCGCCGGCGCGGCGGCGGCGCCCGCCAGGAGGCCTTTGAACAGGGTGCGGCGCGGCAGGGCCATGGGGTCGCTCACGAAAATGATAGCGCTATCAATTCCCGTAGAGGGCGGCGACCGCCGCGTCCAGAGCGCTCACCCCTCGACGCTGATCTCCGGCCAGCGGGCCTTGGCCGAGCCGGTGGTGCGTTCCCAGCCGCCCGCGCCCTTAACCCGCAGGGGATTGGGCCGCAGGCGCATGGCGAAGAGGTCGTCCAGGCCGAACGGCGCCCAGACCCGCAGGGTCTCGTCTGCCTCCAGCCGCACCCCGACGCAGAAGGCCGTGGCCACGAACCGCTCCAGGGCGTCGGCGCTGGAACGCAGGGCCGGATAGGGCTCGTCGGCGCCGAACTTCTTCTCGAACCATAGATGCACCCGGGCCTGGTTGCGCACCTCGACCAGCTCGCGCAGCGGCGGCTCGAAGGCGGCGGCCACGCGCCGGATCACCACGTCCTCGGCCTCGTAGGAGGTGTCGCTGTCGTCGTGATAGGCGACGTCGTAGTCCTTGATGCCGTAGTCCAGCGGCCGGCCGGTCAGGGAGTTGAACACCGGCTGGTAGACCGCCCCGGAAAAGATCATCCAGTCAGGCAGGTCGAGAGCACGGACGGTGCGCAGCACCTGCATGGTCGTCGGCGTGGCGCGGACGATTTCAACGAGGCGTTCTTCCAACGGCATCGGGTCTTCTCTGGGTGTCGATCAGGACGGTTTGGGTCGGCGACCAGGCCGGGCGGATGGCGGCCAGGCGATCGGGCTTGGTGCAGAACTCGTCGGGGGCGCCGTCGATCGGATACGAGCCCTCGACGGTCACCCTGCGCACGCCGATCACCTTGCAGTCGCGGATCCGCAGCACCAGCGTTTCGTAAGGGGCGACCCAGCGGCCCCGCCACCAGAGGCCGCCCAGGCGTGAACAGTAGGGCTTCAGTTCGGCCGCCAGGTTCGAGCGTCGCAGCGAGCCCTTGAGATCGACGGCGGGCTCCACGTCCAGCAACCACGGCGGGGCGGGATCGTGCACGCAGACCACGTCGGCGTCGTCGCCGAACACCTTGGCCAGCGACACTTCGCCCGGGGCCTTGGTGATGTCCACGCCATCGACCCGGATGCAGCCGCACAGGCCCAGGCTCGCGACGACTAGGCCCACCGCGAGCCCGGCGCGCCTCATCCGCGCACCGGCCAGGCGTGGTCCAGCGGGCCGTGGCCCTGCCCGAGGCCCGGCGCGCGCAGCATGGCCTCGTGGACGTAGTTCCACGCCCGGGCGACGGCCTGCGTCAGCGGCAGGCCTTGCGAAAGGCCCGTGGCGATCGCGCTGGCCAGGGTGCAGCCGGTGCCGTGGGTGTGGCGGGTGTCGATCCGCTCGCCCTCGAAGCTGGTTTCGCCCTGCGGGGTGATCAGGAGGTCGACGACCCGTTCCCCCGCGACATGGCCGCCCTTCATCAGCACGGCCTGGGCGCCCAGGGCCAGCAGGGCCTCGCCGGCGCGGCGCTGGTCGTCGAGGGTCTCGACCGGCAAGCCGGTCAGGGCCGAGGCCTCGGGAGCGTTGGGGGTCAGCAGGGCCGCGCGCGGGATCATCAGCGATTTCACCGCGTCGATCGCCCGGTCGGCCAGCAGGGGCGCGCCGCCCTTGGCGATCATCACCGGATCGACCACGGCCGGAACGTCCGGCGCGCTGGCCAGCACCCGGGCCACGGTCTCGACCACGCCCACGTCGCCCAGCATGCCGGTCTTGAAGGCGTCGGCGCCGATGTCGTCGAGCACGGCCCGGGCCTGGGCCTCGATCACCTCGAGCGGAATCGGATGCACGCCGGTGACGCCCAGGGTGTTCTGCACCGTGACGGCGGTGATGGCCGTGGCCGCGTAGCCGCCCAGGGCGGTGATGGTCTTGATGTCTGCCTGGATGCCGGCGCCTCCACCGGAATCGGATCCGGCCAGGACGAGCACGCGGCCCAGGAACAACGGCGAGTCGGAGGAAGGCGCTTGGGTCACGCGCTTCTCCTAACCCGCTTTCGGGATCAGTTGAACGGGGCGAGCGCGCCAGGGTTTAAGTGTGAGCGGCTAACCCGCCCGAGCGCGCGTCCCGGGCGCGCGTCAAGAAAATTCAGGCCGCGCCGAAAGCGGCGGTCAGGCGGTCGAACTGGGCCTGGACGGGCCGCGGAGCCTCGTCGACGGTGGCGGCCTCGACATACATGCGCTGGTCCAGGTGACGGACGCGCTCGTACAGGCGCTCGGAACGCTGCAGCAGGCTGACCAGGCCGAAGGGCAGGTCCTCGACGGCGGCCTGCTGTTCGCCGGCCTCCAAGGCCAGGCGGTAGTTCTCGGCGCAGGCGGCCTCGGGGGCCATCTCGCCCTCCTTCACCGCGCGCTGCACCAGGAGCCACGAGGCCACCTGCATCAGGCGGGTGGTCAGACGCATGCTCTCGCTCGCATAGGCCAGGGCGGCGTTGCGCGAGAGGATCTTGCTGTCGTGCCGGCCGGCCCCGTCGAGATAGGCCGCGGTCTCCTCGACCAGCAGCATGCCCTCGTCGAAGGTGCGGTCGAACAATTCCGAGCGGGCGAAGTCCTGGATGACTCCCGCCCGCCAGGGGGCCGTGGACGCGTTCGGATCGGTCATGTCTACTCAATGCCCCAAAGGCCGCGAGGACGTCTCGCTTGTCGGGGAAGACTGCAACCCCCGTGCCAAGTCTTAACGTCCCGTTTCGCGACCGCCCGACTCGGTGCGACCGGCAGGCGCACGTCAGCGTCCACTGCTAGCGTAAACCTTTCGTTAGTCTAGGCGACCAAACAGCGCATCGGCCGCCGCGCGTCCCGCTTTCTTCTTGCTGAGCTGGGCCTTGGTGCGGGCGACCTCGGCTTCCAAGGCCTCGATCCGCTCTTCCAGTTCGCGCACGCCGTAGCTCTCGAGATCCTCGTGCGTGGCCGTGTTCAGCGCGTCGCCGCGGAACGCGCGCGGCTCGACCGGCTCTTCGATCATGGGTGACCTCCCTTTCCGACCGGCCATGAGACGCCTACCTAGGGCGCAACGCAAGCGCGACGGAGCGACAGGCCGATGTCCCAGACCATGACCGCGATCGAGATCGAGGGCGGAAAAGGGGCGGCCGACGCCCTGCGCCCCGCGCAGGTCGAACGCCCGCAGCCGGGCCCCGGCGAGATCCTGATCCGAGTGCGCGCGGCCGGCGTCAACCGCCCGGATCTCTTGCAGCGCCTGGGTTTCTACCCTCCGCCCCCCGGCGCGCCGAGCACGCTGGGCCTTGAGGTCGCCGGCGAGGTCGAGGTCGCCGCGGGACGCTGGAAGGTCGGCGACAAGGTCTGCGCCCTGCTGGGCGGCGGCGGCTACGCGCAGTACGCCGTGGTCGACGCCCGCCAGGCCCTGCCGATCCCCGAAGGCTTCGACTTCGTCCAGGCCGCGGCCCTGCCCGAGACGGTCTTCACCGTCTTCGCCAACGTGTTCGAACATGGCGCGCTGAAGCCTGGCGAGACCATTTTGATTCATGGTGGCACGTCCGGTATCGGGACAACGGCGATCGCCATGGCCAAGGCGGCTGGCGCCACCGTCATCGCCACCGGCCGCGGGGCCGACAAGAAGGCCAAGGCCCTCGAACTCGGGGCCGATCTGGCCGTCGACGCCAAGACCGAGGACTTCGCCGAAGTCGCCAAGGCGGCCGGCGGCGTCGACGTGGTGCTCGACATGGTCGGCGCGGCCTATTTCGACAAGAACCTGGACGCCCTGAAGACCGGCGGCCGCATCGTCTACATCGCCGCCCTGGCCGGCGGGACGCTGGAAGTGCCGGTGATGAAGGTGATGCAGAAGCGCGCGGTGATCACCGGCTCGACCCTGCGCCCCCGCCCCGCCGACGAGAAGGCCCGCCTGGCCGCCGAGGTCGAGCGCACGGTGTGGCCGTGGATCGCGGCCGGCAAGCTGACGCCGATCGTCGATGCGACCTTCCCGTTGGCCGACGCCGCCAAGGCGCATGCGCACCTGGAAGCGGGCGAGCATGTGGGCAAGGTGGTGCTCACCACCTAAGGCTCTCTCTACTTCCGTAAAATCCCCGCGAAAGCGGGGACCCAGGTGTTTTATCGTCGAGCGCCACGCGTTTCAGAAAAAGCCTGGGCCCCCGCTTTCGCGGGGATTGTGCGGAGAAGAAGGGAACGCCCGAAGAAGCGAACATCGCGTTCAGCCCGACCAACGGCCAAGCCGACGACAGATGATCGATCCCCGTTCCCTTTCGCTCGGAACCGCATTATAGCTCGGTGTTGAACAACCCCGCCCGGCCGAAAGGTCGGGCGCCGTCATTTCTGGAGGACCGCATGTCCGACATCCTGATGCCCAAGGCGACCGCCGTCTGGCTCGTGGACAACACCTCGCTGAGCTTCGAGCAGATCGCCGACTTCTGCGGCCTGCACCCGCTGGAAGTTCGCGGCATCGCCGACGGCGAAGTGGCGCGCGACATCCGCGGCGCCGATCCCATCGGCAACGGCCAGCTGACCCGCGAAGAGCTGGACAAGGCCCAGGGCAACCCGAACTACCGCATGAAGGCGCAGGTCAGCCGTCACGCCGAGCTGCTGAAGCCGGCCAAGAAGGCGCCGCGCTACACCCCGGTGTCGCGCCGCCAGGACCGTCCGGACGCCATCGCCTGGTTCATTCGCCACCACCCGGAAGTGACCGACGCCCAGATCTCCAAGATCCTCGGCACGACCAAGGCCACCATCGAGCAGGTGCGCAACCGCACCCACTGGAACGCGGCCAACATCAAGCCGGTCGACCCGGTGACCCTGGGCCTCGTCGGCCAGCTGGAACTGGACGCCCTCGTCAAGAAGGCGGCCGAGAAGAAGGCCAAGGACGACGCCAAGAAGGGCATCGTCGCCGAAGATCCGACCCTGCGCCCGGCGGCCGAAACCGCCTACCTCACCGAGGAAGAGCAGGAAGAGCGCGACATCCGCGCCTCGCGCGCCGAACCCAAGGCCGAGGACGTGTTCGGCTCGTTCTCGGGCAATGTCGACGACGAGGATGACGAGGACTGATCCTCGTCCGAAACGGACAGCAAAAAGGCCCATCCGACGCTCGGATGGGCCTTTTCTTTGCCCTTCAGGGCCGGAGCGCGACTGACCACGCTCCAAATGTTCTTTTGTAAGCCTGCTTTTCCGTTTCCGACGGAAACGGGCAGGCTCTAATGGAGCCGGGCTCGAAGCCCCTCTATCTCCTCCTTGAGCCTGAGCTTCTGCCGCTTGAGCTCTCGGAGCCTGGTGGCGTCGCTACCCGGACGGTTGGTCTCCTCCTGGATCGTGCGGTCGAGGTTCTCGTGACGGGACCCCAGCTCGCGGATACGGGATTCGATGGCCATCGGTGAGGCCTCCTTTTGGGCTGTTGACCGAGGGAGTGAACACCCGCTGGCCCGGACTGTCAGATCACATATGATTGCAACCAGCAGCGCTTGACGTGGCGCCGCTTAATCCCGTGACGGACGAAAATTCACCATGACGGACGCCGCAGCCCCCGTTTCCAAGCCGCGCCTGGTCGTCGGCGTCTCCGGCGCCTCGGGAGCCCTTTACGGCCTGCGCGCCCTGGCCGCCTGCCGCGAACTGGGCGTCGAGAGCCACCTCGTGATGAGCAAGTCGGCGGCCCTGACCCTGACCCAGGAGACCGGCCTTGCGGTCGGCGACGTCGCCGCCATGGCCGACGTCGTGCATCGCGTCGGCGACGTCGGCGCCTCGATCGCCTCGGGTTCGTTCCGCACTCTGGGCATGATCGTCGCCCCCTGCTCGGTGCGGACCATGAGCGAGATCGCCACCGGCGTGACCTCGTCCCTGCTGACCCGCGCCGCCGACGTGGTGCTGAAGGAGCGCCGGCCGCTGGTGCTGATGGTGCGCGAAAGCCCGCTGCATCTTGGCCACCTGCGCACCCTGACGCGCCTTGCCGAGATGGGCGCGGTGATCGCCCCGCCGGTTCCCGCGTTCTATGCCAAGCCCGCCTCGATCGAGGAAATGGTCGACCAGTCGGTCGGCCGCGCCCTCGATCTCTTCGGCCTCACCTGGGGGCCGGTGAAGCGCTGGGGCGAGGATCTGCCAACCGTCAATCAAGCGGACGAAAATTAACGGCCATGCGGTTCTGGGACTGGGCTCTTTCCGTCTATGCGCGACAGCCTGTCGCAGCCGCGTGCCTGCACCTGCAGGACGCCCACGGCCAGAACGTGCCGTTCCTGCTGTGGGCCGCCTGGGCGTCGCTGGAGGGACGCCCCGTCGACCTGCCGCGCGCCGCCGCCCTGGTGCGCGCCTGGGACGCAGAGGTCGGCGCGCCGTTGCGCGGCGTGCGCCGGGCGCTGAAGCCTACGCGTCGCGACGTGGACGACACCGCCCGCGACGCCTTCCGCGAGCAGATCAAGGCGGCCGAACTGGCGGGCGAGAAGGTGCTGATGGAAAGCCTGGAGACGACCTGCGGCCCGGTCGACGCCACGCGCGACGTCTACGGCGCCCTGCTGGCGGCGGCCCGCGCCACCGGCGACCCGCCGCGCGAGGCGGCCCTGGCGCGACTTGCCGACGCCCTCGCCTGAAGAGCCGCGAGGGACCTTTACCGGCCGTCAGGCTTTGCTATCTATCACCGCCTTCGGACAGGGGCCCACGGGAGGAACGTCCATGAATGACGACGATCCTTCGGAAGACACCATCATCGCGGTGGAGCGTCGCCTGGCGACGCTGCGCGAGGAGCACCAGGACCTGTCCGACGCCGTCTCGGCCCTGGAGGAACGCCCCCAGCCCGACATGCTGCAGATCGCCCGCCTCAAGCGCCGCAAGCTGGCCCTGAAGGACGAGATCGTGCGCCTGGAAGACCAGGTGACCCCGGATATTATTGCCTAAGAGCCGCCTGGCGGCTCCTCCCCCGTGCAACGGGGGAGGTGGCGCGGCGCTATCAGCGCCGTGACGGAGGGGGCGATGGCCGGCACAGCGCCCAGTCTCGGGCCCCCCCCCCCCCCCGGGGGCCCCCCCCCCCCCCCCCCGCGGGGGGGGGGAACCGGGGGGCC